>CAZSOP010000122.1:0-9992 GCA_964608385.1 uncultured Cytophagia bacterium | reverse complement strand
GCTCTTGGCGAGCTTGGCGGTTTTGGGTACGCATTAACCGGATGAGCCTAAAAAACAAGAGATAATACGGGAAAAATGGAACGCGGATGAAGCGGATTGCGCGGATTTCACGGATTTATTCGAGTTTTCGGGTAAAATCACTGATTGGCCGGGGGGCTGTGCCCGCGGGCGGACAAAAAAACAGCCTTTGCCCCGGGATTGACCATAAAGGCAACGGGTTCGGCAGTACAAAGTGTTGATCGCTTCGGGCCTCTGCCCGCGGCGCATAATATTGCCGGGCTTTTTTCCGGCGATCTTTAAGCAAAGAAAAGTCTCTGCGTGGACATTATGGTTGTTATGCGCGTTTTCCAGGCAACGCAGGGCATCGATGCCACAATACACATCAACCGATAGTTTCAATTTTTCTTTCTCAATATTCTTAAGATACAGGGCGTTTGTGATTCAATACCTTTGACCCGGAAAAATTAACGTCCGGCAAAACAGTTTCTTTTCTTCTCGAGTTGAAAGTACAACACCGGCAGGACAAACAAAATAAAAACCATAGATGTGGTCATCCCCCCTATTCCTGTCAGCGCAATTGATCGCCACAGGTTTTCCTGATTGTTAAACAGCAGCATGGCGCCGAATCCGATCAAAGTGGTCATTGTGGTAAGAAATACCGGGCGAAAATGAAGACAAGAGCCTGCCACAATGACATCCGTCAAATTATTATAACATTCCTGCATCCTCTGGTAACGACTGATTAAGATAATGGCATTATTGACCACAATACCGCTGACAAAAAGGACACCGATCAGTGCATTTTGAGTAAAAGTCAATTCAAAAAGAGAATATAACAGAAAAATCCCGATAAAGCCGGCAGGAATGGACAGATAAATCAAAAAGGGATTGCGAAACGATTCATACAGAGAAGCGGTAACCATATAAATTAATAACAATCCTAAAATTATGCAAATATAGAGTTTTCTTCTGTCAGAGTCTTTGCTTACGGCAAAATCATCCGTATCCAGCTTGTAACCGGGAGGAAGACAAGTATTTAAAACAGACTGTTTTAAAAATTTTTGTGCCATGGCAAAGGTACCGATAAAATCAAAAGCAATAATTTTTTCATACTGTTGATTTTCTTTTGTGATAAACGCTTTTTGCGGTTCACTTTTAAATGTGGAAAAATCATCCAGTCTAAAGTATCTGCCGTCGCTGGTGCTAAAGATAGTTTGATGCAGATCAGATAGTTCGACATCATTGGGTTTCAGAGTTTTGATTTGAAAAATAATCTCTTGACCTGACACCAAAAGCCGATTCTCCGGTATGCTTTCGTGGGTATATAATTGTATTGCCGATAAAACCTCATTGCCATAAAGCGCGAGCCCTGCCAACGCTGACCGATTCAGTTCAAGTTTTAACATCGGCGTTTCAGTATGTCCGTAATTTTTCAAACGATATGCATTTATATCAACATTCTTTACCCGCGGGTGTCCGGATAATTTTGTTTCAATCTTTTGGGCCAGCTTTTTGAGGAGGGAATAATTATATCCCCGTAAGACCAAACGTAAATTGGGCGTATCATAGTCCGAGGTTTTTGAATATCCTTTACCTGAACCGGATACCGAGACATCCATACCCGCAATCATAACAGCTCTGTTTATCAAAACGCGTTTAAGATAATGATGAATCCCCTGTCGAATGGCTTGATCTGTAAAGGCCACCATCATGACTGCCTGGTTCTTTAGTACAGATGTTTCTACTCTTTTTAAACCATCCTGCCTTAATGCAATTTCTTCAAAAATCATAATGGTATTCTCCATCAAGACAAAATCACCTCCCTGCGGTAATTTCAGCAACACCATTAACATGGTTTCCCGGTCATCAGACCTTACAAACCCTTTCTGAACGTGTTTAAAAAAATAATATGTCGATCCTCCCAACACCGGATCGATATATTTTCTTAATTTCGTACAGATTTCGCTCCCCATGGTTTGATTATAGAATTGAATGCCATTATAGCTTATCTTAGACCAAAAACTATCGGGTTTGAGTGCAGGGATTCGCGCCGGTAAAAGCCAAACAGGAATACCGATTGCCCATATAAACAGCAATATTACAAGAAAATGCTTTCTTAATAAAACTTTTAATCCTTTTGCATAAAAGTCGGAAAAAATATAGAATCGCTTTGAAAAATCTTGTCTGGTATAAAGCACAAACAAATGCGGCATGAACAAATAGGCAACAATAACGGATATACTCAGGGTTATAATAACAACGACGGCAAATGGAATGTAATAGATTACAACTCTTTCGTTTAAAAACATAAAGGGCAACAGGGCCGTACACGTTGTAATCGTTGAAGCCCATACCGGCCGGGTAATTTGAGATAATCCGGATTTAATTCTAATGAGAATAGATTGAGATCGTTTTTGTCGGTCAATGCTGTCGAAGAACAAAATAGCGTTATCGATCATAAATCCGAATCCCATTGCCAATGCCGACAGAACAAGTATATTTAAGGAATAGTTATTAAGCTTGAGAAAAAAGAAAACCGTGCAAAATGTGAGTAGCATATTAAAAAAAACGATCAATGGCACATATACATTACGAAAAATCAAATACATGAGCAAAAAAACACTGATTATAGCTATCATAAAGCTTTTGTAAATATTGAGTAAATTTTTACGGATATCACGACTGGTATCCTGTTCCACAATAAACGATACACCCTTGTTTTTTAAACGCTGTTCCAGTTTTCCGATGGCTTTAAAAACTCTGTCTGCGGTTTTCAACGTATTCGCCGAACTGGAGCGGGTAATATAAAGCAGAACGGTGTTTTTACCATCCAGCCTTTTTTTGTTTAAAGGGTCTGCATATCCTCTACTCACCCGACAAAAATCTTTTAAATGCACAGTAACATTGCCGTTTAACGGAAACGGGATATTTTGAATTTCCGTAATCGAATGAAACGAATCATCGATTTTGATCGCAATCCGATGATCGCTAAACCGAAGGCTACCGCCGGCATAAACTTTGCTTTGCAATGTCTGTCGTACCTGAGCCAGGCGGAGCCCCAAATTTTCCATTTTATCTTTATCAAGATAGAGATTTAAAACCGGCGCTCGCAGCCCGTATACACTGACATTCGCAACCCCTGGTATGGATTGTAAACCGGGTTTTATTTGTTTTTCAATAGTTTCATACAATTCTGAACGAGGCAAATCGGATAAAAGGCTAAAACTGAGAAACATTTGTTTTTTAAACTGCTCTGGAATATACTTTCGAATATCCGGTTTTCTTGCACCAGCAGGTAACCATTCTTTATAGTCATCGATTAGACCAGCCAGCAAAAAACAGTTATGAGGCATATCAGATTTGCGATCAAATTCAAGGGTGATAAAAGATCGTTCGCTCCAGGAGGTGGAAGATATTTTGCGCAGATCAGGAAGACGCTGAACCCGGCCTTCGATCGGAGAAGTGACCAGCATTTCAACGGTCTCTGGCGAACTATTGGGATAAAAGGTGGCAATCGTTAATCGCGGAAATTCGATATCAGGATTCATATCAAACGATAGAGTCAAATACGAAAGCATTCCCAAAGCCAACAGCACTGCCATAACGATACGAGCGCCAAGTTTTCGTTGCAGCCAACTCTCCATCATCAGCATTTGATTCCAAATATTAGTTTGTACAACAAGGGAAGCAGGAACAGGGTTAGAATAGTGGCCGTAACTATTCCCGCAATAATGACCACAGTCACAGGACGCTGCAATTCCGATCCGTCAACAAGATTGAGTGCAAACGGAGACAATCCGGCCACTGTTGTAATAGTGGTCATTACAATCGGACGCAGACGCAATTTTCCGGCCTGGTGCAAGGCGAGATCCACAGTCATTCCGCTACGGTGCAATCGAGTCACAAATTCGATTTTAATAATGCCATCATTTACGACAATTCCAACCACAACAACAAAGCCTATCCCGGACATAACATTGAGACTGGTACCCGATAAAACCATCATCGGTATGATACCCAAAAGTGCAAACGGTATTGTGAACAGGATAATAACCGGCAAGCGCAAAGATTCAAATTGTGAAGCCATAACCAGGTAAACCAGAACAATGGCAAGCACAAAAGCGATAAAAAGCTGTTCCAGAGATCGCTTGCTTTGTCGCCATTCCCCGCCCATTATAATGTCATACTCTGCCGGGATGTTCAGGTTCTGAATCAATTGATTTATCGTTGCAGCCACCGAGTTTACGTTTTCATCAATCGGTTGGATATAAAGACGAAACAATCTGTTTTGTTGTGAACGTTCTATAACAAAATAATCATACCGCTGTTGCAAAGAGACCAGTTCTTCAATCGGGATTGAACCAATACGACTCTGTAAAGCAAGATTCAAATTGCTCTGATATTCATCGCTTCCCCTGATGACGATATCGATTTTTTTCTCATGTTGGCGCAGACGGGTCGGTACTTTACCCATGAGCAAATATTGAATGCGCTGCAAAACCTGATCCCCATACAATCCATGCCTGGCCAGTTTTTCTCTGTCCGGTTTTAAAACAATAGCAGGATAACGCTCAAAATAGTTTACACCCGCCAATCGATTCGGCAATAGTTCATCAAGACTTTGAATAACGGTTTGGGAAAGAGAATCCAAAACCCTAAAATTCGGTCCCAAAATGTCAATGGTAAGGGGATATTCCCTTTGCAGAAATAGTTGATCCATCAAGGGTTGCGGTTGCCCAATTTGCAGGTCTATTTCTTCGTCAAAGAGCGATGTTTGCCGATAATATTTCATAATCTTGTTTATCGCCATGCGGCAATCCGCTTTTACCACTGCTCTGTTTGTTTTCCATTGCTGGGAATGTTGATAGAGAGAGTACGAACGTCCCAAATGCACGAACACATGATCATACAATGGATTGGTCAGGAGTTGCGATTCTATTTGAATGACCTTGTTTTCTATATAATCCAGCACAACACCGGGTAGAAAACGAAACTTTATCAATAGCCGATTTTGGTCAACGCGGGGGAACATTTGCATATCCAAAAAAAAGAGCAGGAGGAATGCCAAAAAGAGTGATAACATAAAGCCCCCCAGGATCCTACGAGGGTAACGCAAAACACGATTCAACATCAAATCATAATAGTGCTCAAATCGATTAAACCAGGTGAAATTTTGCGTGATGCAACTCGAGCTGTTTTTGTACATATGATAATAAAGCAAGGGGATTACGGACATACTGACAACAAGCGAAGCGAGCAACGACCAGGTAACGGTTTCCGCCTGTTGGCGGAAGATAAAAGCGGAAACATCTTTCAAAAAGATCAGGGGAAGGAATACCACAATAGTTGTTATGGTAGAAGCGGTGATAGGTAAAAAAACCTGAGACGCTCCTGTCCAGGCGCTTTTATAGACGGGAATGCCTTGTTGTCGCAAGCGATGAATATTTTCGAGCACGATAATCGAATTGTCCACCAACATACCGATCCCAAGTGCCAGGCCGGCCAGAGAGATAAGATTGAAACTGATGCCACGAAAATACATAACGGAAATGGTGGCAAAAATCGACAGAGGAATAGAGAAAAAAATAATGACCGCCGCCCGTTTTTCTTTCAGAAAGAGAAAAAGCACAATAAATGCCAGCGCCCCACCCATAATAGCAGCTAAAACAGTTCCACGCACAGATCTATCGATAAAATCAGCCTGAAAATAGAGTGGAAACATCTCAATATCCGAATATTCAGCTCTCGCATCTTCAAGAACCGCTTTCAGGCGTCTGGTAATTTGCAGAGTATTGCCTCCCGATTCTGTATATAATTCCAGGGTAATACAGGGCCGGCCGTTATAGCGCACGGCTGATTGTCGCTCTTTAAAATCCGCTTCTACCCTGGCAACCTCCTTTAACCTGACAAATGATCGATTGCCCAGAATGATAGGTGTATTTGCAATTTCCGCCACGGATTTATATTCACCTTCGAGTTTTAGTGCATATTTAAAATCGCGATGTTTAATCGAGCCACCGCTGTAGATGATATTGCTGTGCTTTAATGCAGAGTGAATATCCCTCAGATAAATTCCCTGATCGTTTAATTCATTCGGCTTGACCAGAATCCGAATTTCCCGCATTGGTGCCCCTTGAACTTCTGCTGCAGCGATTCCATCGATCTGTTCAAAGCGTCTTTTTAGCATATAGTCGGCAAATTCACCGGTATCGTACAAATTTTCACCGCATACTGCAATCACGGCCATCGGACGGCTTGAAGCAGAAGTTTGTGCAATGACTGGTTTATGTGTATTTTTGGGCAAGCGTTGCAGGATTCGATCCAGGCGTTCCTGAGCTGATAGCCGGGCGTATTTCATATTCGTGCCCCAGTCGAATTGCAATCGAATAACCGACAATTCCTCGAAAGACTGAGAAAACAGACCGGTTTGGCCCTGGACGGCAGTAAGGCTTTCTTCGAGGGGACGGGTAATATTTTGCTCCACCTGGTCAGGGGTGGTGTTTGGACAACGGGTTTGTACCACGAGTTCGGGATAGTCCAGAGAAGGAAACAACTCGACGGGTATACTGAGTAAAGATAAAATCCCGATAATGACCAAACCGATACAACACATCAACACCGTAACCGGCCGGTTCAACAAAATCCGTATAATCCGACTCATTCTGCTTCCAGAACATTTAGATCGGCGTTGTGCGCCAAAGAATAGTGTCCCTCAACAACTACCGGTATTCCGGCGGGAAGGTCAAATTGTGAGGATGTAATTTCCACATAGTTTTGATTGTGAATGCCGGTGGTAACATAACACCACACAGATCGCTTATTGCGAACGAAGAACAAAAGCTCCCGATCATCGCGGTATAAAATGGCTTTTCGCGGCACCAGACAGCGTTGTTTATAAACAGCGGTTTCTATATCGACATCGGCATTGAGACCGGAAAGCAAGTCATAATCCGGATTATCCAGATAAACAATTGCATTGCAGGTGTTATATATAACAGAAGGATTGATTTCCCGTACCCCGCCTTTAAACACTCTATCGGGTACAGCATCGAATATCACAGTTGCGTTGGCACGCATTTTTAGATGAGGAATATCTCTTTCCAGCACTGAAACCGAAACCTTGATTTTGGAAAGATCATAAATGCGACAAATCGTTGTTCCCGCCCGATAATATTCATCTGAATAATGTTGCAACTCTCCGATAATCCCATCACAGGGAGAAATATATCGCGTCTGCCGGTAATCGAGAAGCGCCTGCTTGTACGCCACCACCGCTTTGGCAAGACCGGTGGTGGCGGATTGTACCTCGGTTCGGTTTTCACCATTTAAAACATCAGACAAAAAACCCGATATATCGCTGTCTTTTTGTAGCAGCCGGTTATCAAAAGACCGCCGGGATTCGGCAAAAAGTCCTGCCTGCGCTTCAAATGCCGTCACCGCCGAATCAATATTACCAACTCTTAATCCGTATTTCGCCATCGCATCTACAAGACCAGCCCGGCTTTGTATGAGCTGAATGCGCTGTTCTGCATTGTCAAGCTCGACCAAAAGGTCATGCTGTTTTATCCGCATTCCGGCATAGAGATTCTGGCTTATAATATAACCACTGCTTTTAAGAACAACCGGAATTACACGAAAAGCTTTGCTCTTACCGCGTGTTTGAATGGAAAGGTTCAGATCACCGAACACGACGGTATCGACCATTACATCCACCGCCTGGGATGAAAAGCCATATTCGTTAACCACAGCGATTTGAGAAGAACGATTACTTTTGGTTATGGTCAGGGCAAAGACAAGAAGAATCATAGCAGCTGCTATCCATTTGACTATTTTCATAATTCCCCTGTTCTGTTGATGACCGGATTTACAAATGCGCCGCCAGGGCGTCCAAACAGAGTTTCGATCGCACAGGTATTTCTTTAAGGGGGATAAAAGCTGATCTTATGGTTAAATTCCTCTCCAGCACAAAAAAGCAGGGCATATGTACTGTTTCAGCAGACAAGCCAAATAGACGGTTGCCCCGGTTATAGAACGTCCACGGATAGTTATGCGACTTTTGATAGATATAAAAATCGCGATAGCTGGAATAAGAGACCACCACTGCTATTTTTTCCGGTACAATGTCATGAACCGTTTGCAATGCTCTGAACGCATGATCGACACAAAGATCACATGCGGATTGTGAAAAATAGAGGATTAATTTTTCATTGCTATTCACGAGATGACCAAGTGGTATTGAATCCCCGGCGCTGTTATAAAGAGATATGGTTGGATCGAGCTGCAGACCATCCATGCCTGCCTCGAGTCGACGCGCATTCAGCATCGCTTCGATAATGATATTTTCATTTTTATGACTGGTTTGTCTCGATTGAAAAAATTGCCAGAACAGATAAACGAGATAAACGCTCATCGAAAAGATTAAAAAAAGAGATACAATGTGCTTGATTTTTTTCAAAATGTCTCCGATAATTTGGCAAATTCATAAAATGTCAGTTTCCAAGAACGATGGTGGCACCTAAGCTGGAGATGCGATTAAACCATTCAAAAGAGCGATACGGGATAAGTGGGGTTAAATCATGATCCCCCAAAAAATCGATCAGAACGCTTTTAATTTCATAAAACAGAGAACCGGATTGGACATGTCATCGATAGAGCGATGTATACGAACCAGTTCTTCAGTGTAAAAATTGTTGTCGACTTTGACCTGAATCGACTCTGAAGGAAATTTGTCTACTGGAATAACAGACACAAAAAAATCGGAAAACATGGCAATCGGTTGACCGACTGAAAAGTTATTAAAGCCATATGTTAAAAAATTTCCAACTTTATTAATACCAGATTTTTTTGAATGATACAAATAATAATTTATCCTGTTATACATAAAAGAAAAATAAATATGATTCTCAGACTCAAAAAAATGATCTGTACTAAAACAATATCCTTTGATTATATTAAAAAAATCTCGGGACTTTTTCTCTTTGAAGAAAATACTGAAATCCATCGACCGCTTGCCAAAATCGACAGCATATTTGGGAACCAGACTGTCGCCCTCAAATGTGTAGATCAGGTCGTTAAAATAGGGATAAAAATAGTGACAGGTGTCGTTATAAGAACTGAAGACGCTGGCAGAAAAAACGTGAGAGTTGATTTGTGAATCGTACTCGAAATAATCAGCGCGCCCATTTGCTGACCGAATGGAGAGGATAACGGCATACTCTGGCGGTATATTGGGTTGAATATTATAGAATAAAGCCATGGTTTGCGGACCAACGGGAAGGATTTGATAGGCAATCGGTAGATTTTCCTTTTCATATAAAAAGCTGCCGTCCTCGAGGCGGTGATGTACCATCCTTTTTTGATAGGCATCATTGAGGATCAGTTTTTAAGTAACCCTGATGATCCAAAGTACAGAAATATATAGCTCTATTGTTTTATCTGTTTTGAGCTCGATACTCTGTCACAAGGATGCTTAGTCATCTTTTTGAAAATGGCCAGCGTATTTATGTAATCAACAAATCGTAAACTACTTTCATCTTATACTAGTATGTCAAATCAGTATAAAAAGATCACTGATTTTATAAGAAATCAATTTGATACACCGGACGAGTTCTTACCACTTCATGTACCGCGTTTTGAGGGCAAAGAGAGGGACTATGTCATGGATGCAATCAACTCAACGTTTGTCTCATCTGTTGGAGCATATGTAGATAAATTTGAGTCTCTTATGTGCGAAATTACAGGGGCAAAGTATGCTGTTGCTACAGTTAATGGCACATCGGCGCTGCATATTGGACTCATACTTGCGGGAGTCACACCAGAAGATGAAGTGATCACACAGCCTCTAACGTTTGTGGCAACTGCAAATGCCATAGCTTACACGGGTGCAACTCCAATTTTTGTTGATGTTGACCGTGACACAATGGGTTTATCACCGGAAAAATTAGACGACTTTCTTTCAGAAACTTTAGTTCGTAAAAATGGAGGCTGGGTAA
>CAZSOP010000121.1:0-9998 GCA_964608385.1 uncultured Cytophagia bacterium | reverse complement strand
ATCGTTTCACGTGACTGGAGTTCAGACGTGTGCTCTTCCGATCTGGTTGCTTAAACGCTTGCTATCCATGAATACAAAGCGTTTCATTTTAATATCAAAAGTTGATCGAGAACGAGATGATGATTCTCGCCATGGACAAAAAATCCCATGTACTATAAATCTTATCGTTTTTTAGCAGGTTTATATTTCATTTTCATCTAAAGATCACCTTGTTCCAACTCATCCAGCATCTGCGCCAGCCGTTTTTCTCTGGTTTCTTCACGTTTGGCACAGTTGATCCAGCCGAGATAATCATTTTGCTGATAAGGGAGCCGATTGCGGTAAGCATCAAAAAGCCCACGATCAACCAACGCCTTTCTGATAAAATCAGGCATCGGTTGAATCGGCCGGCTGAGACCGGATTTCGATCCAACCATATTCTCCCAAGTTATGCTGCATGTTATGAGACAAAATTTTCCATAAGAACCATTCAATTAATAATTCAAATAGATTTCCGGCGACACCTCAAACGTTGCAGGCAAGTTCCACATAAAATGTTCATCAATATAAGGTTCATCCTTCATATGAGCGTTCATCAGATCGATCTTTTTCTGTAACAACTGATCGAGGTTTTCGCCATAGGTGTACCAGTTTTCACCAATTTCGGAAATTGGCGTAATAGGAACAGAGGAGCTTTTGTAGAGCGCCTTTAATTCCCTGCAATTATCGACTTCATCCTGCATCATTTCTCTGACCATTTCCGCATATCTGTTTTTTGCCTCTTTTGTCTCTGCCTGCATATAGCCATGAACGCCCACAATCCATCTGCAGGTATTCTCCAGAGAGCGATAGTAACACATAAGCGCTTTTAAGCGATCCCGCTGATCCGTAAAAACCGCCTTTGCCGGTTCGTTGCTGTCCATATCATCACAACCGAGAAGGTCAATTGCCCTCTCCAGATTATCATATCCATTTAGACTGCACTGTTCAACGATTTGTTTGGCGGTTTCCTGTGGTACCAGCGTCCACAAGGCGTTTTTGCTCAAATCAACGAGATTGGGATTGTAATAGTTGGAAAGCATGAATTTCTCATAATAGGCCCGCTTTTCCTGCGGAATCTTTTCAATATCGGGAACCAGCGGCCGCACCCACAACCGGAAGGAGACAAAGCCGTAACCGGCATAGAGCGGTACAGACGGAAACGTTTTCACCATTTTATCCGAAAGCTTCCAGGCGGCAACCAGAGGCTCTGCCTGTTTTTTGCCGACCCACCGTTCTGCTGTCTCCAGTACCAAAGAATCGACCGATTGTTGCGGATGAAACTGAAATCCGGCAAAAACTTCGCGGTTGACATCATAAGGCGCCAGGGAAAAGGGATGCATCGCCAGAGTCAGGCGTTCGATTCCCAGATCGTACATCTCCTGCAGACGTTTTTGCGTTTGCCAGGGAAAAGGCACGCCGGCCACATGACTGTAAGGCATGGCAATGGAATTGGTAAAGGTAAAATCTGATCCCTTTTCCCTTGCAGGAACAAATTTAGTCCATTTTTCTTTATCAGTGCGGTCGGATAAAAAGAGCCTTAAATCGATTCCTTCTTCCAGGTGATTTAAAATATAATCCTCTGCCGCCGGAAACGAAAACAGCCGCAGAATAACATCAAAATCGGGATAGCTCTGGCGGGCGGCATCGCGCAAGCCTTTCAGGTAGCGCAAAATGTTCATTCCCGCTTTATCAGCAATCTGCTCGTTGGTACGCCATTCCCGTACCAGAAAGGCGCCACCATTCCGGCCCGGATAGGTGGTCATGGTGTGTTCAAATCCCGATCCGCTGTCATTGCTCCAGATATAAGCCCAGGAGAGCTGCGGGAATCGCTGCATGATTTTTTTCATCATCTCGGCATAATGCCATCGTACGGCCGGATGTGCCAGCGTCATGGTATAGCGGGGTTCATAACTGTGAAAGGGGTGATCGACACGCGCCCCCCGAAGATGGGGATATTTCCGGAAAAAAGATTCCGGTACCGATCGAGGAGAACAGAGATTAAGCCCTGCCTTCAAGCCGTATTTTGCCGCCAGGTCGATATTTTTCTGCATGCGGTTCGTATTGGCAGCCAGATATTCCGGCGGATAGGTCTCTTTATTCAACCCGGTTTCGACGAATTGATCCAGATCGGGATTGGTGATATAAAAGCGATAATAGTGCTCTCCCGGCGGACCCTGTTCATAAGCAAAGGGAGTTGCCAACGCATTGACGCCGATATGGGTGCATCCGATACGGGCCATTTCTCTGACATTCTCCTCGGGATCATATCCGCGGCTGAAAAATTTACGGGCGGCGAAAAAGCCATCCGCTCCTTCCAGCCATTTAAAGCTGGGAACAAAGTAACGCCCCTCCTGGAAAAACGACGCCTCCCGCCCTTGCCACTGTTGTGCCAGCCGGCATGCCGCCGTGTATAAAAGCGAAGCATCAGAGGCAGCCACGATAGCACCATTCTCTTCGGTTAACTGGATAAAAAAAGAGTCATCATCTCCGTTCTGCCGCGAAAATGGCCATTCAGCGGCAGCGGATTCAATGACTCCGATGGTGAGCGTGCCTTCACCCTTGAGAGTGCATTTCAAAGTGCTTCGAATGTCATCCCCCTGTATCGCCGGAAACAGAACACGAACCGCACTTTCAACCACCGGAGGAGATGCTTCTAAAACGTGAACCTCATGAACATCTTTGAAATAATCAGAAACCGGTTGTGCTATCAAATTCCAATGAACAAAAAGCAAAAAAACAACGAGTATTCTCATGGTGATGATTCTCCTATTTCGTTTTTACTTGACCATTTGTAATTTCATCAAAACAATCATCATAGTCATCTCCCAAAGCGATGATCCCCTCAAGTTCTCGCCCCCGAGATTCACACGGATAAAACCGGTATAACAGGATGGAATCGTAAAAACAGGGGTAGCCTTTGGAAAATGAAATCAAAGCCACATCCCAACACCAATCCTTTAACAAAGCTCGGCCATATTTTTCCCTTCAGGATCAGCAGCACAGCCGGCGATGAGACGGATTTGATGACCTTTGCGCTGCAATCCCTTCGCAAGACCGGCAAGCAAGCGTTCCGCACCACCAACCGGAATGCCATAATCGTTAATCAACAAAACTCTCAAATCCAATCCAATATAGTTTTACCTCACCGTCCCTCGACATCGAGCCAGGTGGTCTTTCGTTTCAGCGTTCGTAGTGTGAACCAGACGAGAAACCCGAAAAGCAGAAACATCCACCAGGCAGTACGAATTTCATAGTCGCCCCCGGCAAAAAGCTCGGAGAGTAATTTTAATACAAAAAAAGTGAGCACAAGAGCAAAGAAACCGCTATATTCGCGTTTTAAGACCGTTTTCAGGGAAAAGGGTAATACATTTTTTTTATAGTTTTTAACATCCGGAATAATAGCAGGTGTTGTCTCGGCCCAGGCGATATAAGCATCGCCGAATTTTCTCACCAAAAACGCCTCTTCGGCAAACATAATGCGTTCGTAATAGACCCAAAAGACCAGAATATAAACAAGCACAAGCCAGCCATTATGTGGAAACATGGCGATACCGAGTCCGTTGAGAAAATTACCCAGATATAAAGGATGACGCAATGCGGAATAAATTCCACTGGTATTAAGCGTTTCCGCCTCCGGGGCACCCGTGGTGCGGCCCGACGTGCCTTCCGGCGTGTGACCGATGGTAATAATACGGACGATCAAGCCGAGAAAACTGATTGTTATACAAAGGCCGTTCCATATTGCCGTGAGGATTTCACTGCCGAATAGATAATCATAGTTGAAAAGCGCGATCAGCAAAACGACGAACATGACAAGTGGTAAATAACTCCGCCACCTGAACAGCCAGTTTCCGCTTTTTTCAAATTCTTTTTGCAGGATCATTATTCTATCCCTTTCATAATGCAATTCGGATTAAATCGTTTTACCGCCAAGAGACTGAACCTCCCGCATCACCCGCATGAGATTACCCCCCCAGATCTTCTCAAGGTCTTTGACGGAATACCCCCGGCGCAACAATTCCCGGGTGATTGCCGGCATTTCGCTGACATCGCGGCAATCCGCCAGACCGCCGCCACCGTCAAAATCGGTGCCGATTCCGACATGATCTATACCGGCAACGCTGACGATATGATCGATATGATCCGCCATGTCGGAGACGGTGGCAAGGGGCAGGGGATAATCGCGGTTGAGCTGCCGCCACTGCCGCCATACCCGTTTTTGCTCCTCTTCGGTCATCTCATCATAATTTTCATTTTTCTGCCAGAATGCCGCCACAACACTGTCGCGTTTCGCATCGACCGGTGGTGTTTTAACATAGGCGGAAAGGATGCACATTTGAATCACACCACCGTTTTTCTTCAGTGCTTTCAGCATATCATCGCTTAAATTCCTCGGATGGTCACAAATCGCCCGCGCACAAGAGTGCGAGGCAATAACAGGAGCTTTTGATATATTCATGACATCATAGAAACTCTGATCCGAGGCATGAGAAAGATCGATCATCATTCCCAGCCTGTTCATTTCCGCAACCACCTGCCTGCCAAATTCGCTCAGACCCCCGTAAAGCGGCCCGTTATCGTCAGTGGAAGAATCGCATATCTGGTTGTTTTTTGTATGACAGAGCGTAATATAACGCGTGCCGAGATCAAAAAAACGCTTCACCAAAGAGAGATTCTTTCCCAACGGATAACCGTTCTCCATGCCGATAAAAACAGCGAGTCTATTCTTCTCCTCGAGGCGGTAAGCATCCGCCGGAGATAACGCCGGAGAAGCAAGATCCGCATGCCGGTTCAGGGAAGAATCAATAGCTGAAAACAAAGCCAGAGCGCGCTTCCCGGCGTTCACATATCCCTGCTCCGTCAATTCGCGCTGACCGACAAAGACAGCGAAAAATATCGCATCCAGGCCTCCCTCCTGCATTCTGATAAAGTCGACTTTGCCGTGATCGGCATCATGGCGTTGCGCCAGATTATAATCCGAGCGCAACAAACGCAATGGCGTATCGACGTGAGAATCAACCGTAAAGAGATCGGCGTGAATTTCCGATGCGTTTTCAAACGCGCTTTTCCGGTTGCAAGCAAAAGTGGAAAATAGTGCCCAGACCAGCAACAGGATTAAAGATCGAAAATGCATATCATTGAATCTCATCAAGTGTCCTTTCTTGCTGAATCATAAATCGGTGTCTGTTAAAAAACGTTTAAAAATAGGAAATTCTCATTAAAATTACAAGCATGTAAATACTTGCTGTTTTTATCCGATCGGGCTTGGAAACACACGCCAGTAAAGGATTGTAAAGATTTTTTACAAGATTAAAATTTGTTTTTGTATATATTATGCACAAAAAATCGAATAATTTTCTAAATACCAGGGAATAACTGCCGGGTGTCTATAATCTAAATTATTATAAAATATCAAATTATGAATTAATATCGTGAATTGGTATGATTATTGTAATATCAATAGTAACCTGACATTGAATTGATCAATAAAAGGAGATTACCCATGAAAACAACTATTATTTTCGTATCGATTGGTCTGCTTTTCCTTTCATTTGCCTGTGAACAAAAGGAAGATAAAGCTTTTGTTATGAAAAAATTGGAACTGAGAGAAAAAATGGACCAAACCATTGTAAGTATCGATGAAGAAATTCTATCCATTCAGGAAGACATTTTGGAAAAAGCGGAGGAAGGTAAAAAAGAGAACCTTATGACTCAGAAACAAAAGCTAATGGCTCTGAGAGATTCCCTGCAGACAAAATCAGAAGCAGTGGAAGAATTGAAAAAGAAACAATGGGAGAACTTTAAAGCGGACGCCGATTCTCTGGTCGCTGACGTCAAAACCAGGCTGGTGACGTTTAAAACAACCTGGAATGAGATGAGGCCTCCTTATCCGTATTAAAAAAAAATGTTCCGGAAGAGCGTCAGAATTCCGACTGTCGAAAATTTATCAGTCCCGTTAGGGAATCCACGATCACAAACGTATAATATAATAACTGTTTATTGCAAATATGATGATAACTTTTATATTATGCCATATGACTAATCGTGTAACAATAAACAATTGTACCCTTGTTTCATATTTCCAGGTTATCATCGAGAATTCAAAATGATAACTTTTTACAGTATTAACAGGTCCGGTCGTTTGATGCGGTTCGCCTCCGGCGGCCGGACAAAGTCTGTAAACCACTCCGATCCGGCGAAAAAGGCACCAATCCATAACCAAAGCAGATAAACAGTACCTGCAAAAGGAGAAAGAAAAAAGATGAAATATTTCAGCCCTGAAGAGCTCAGCTATTTACTCGAAGAATACAATGATCCCTGTATTTCCATATATCTGCCGACTTTTGTGAAAGGAAATGAGGTTGAACAGAATCAAATCCGCTTTAAAAATCTTTTGCAAAAAACCGGCGATACTCTGGAAGAATATGGTTTTAGAAAACCGCAAATAGATGAGATTTTGGCACCTTTAATGGAACTGCTCGAAGATGCTCCCTTTTGGAGTCACCAAAAACACGGGCTGGCTCTTTTTCGCACCCCGGATAATATGCGGGTTTACCGGGCACCGATAGAATTTCAGGAAATCAGTATGGTGGCACCGCGGTTCTTTATCAAGCCCTTGATTCCATTGATAAACGAGAACGAACAATATGGTATTCTGGCACTGGATTTAAAACAGATCAAGCTTTACAGCGCTTCGAGATATCATATTGAAGAATGGCCTTTGCAGGACGTTCCGCAGAGCATCGAAGAGATATTAAAATACGACGACCCTGAGAAACAATTGCAGTTCCATACCGGTACAGGGCAGAGCAGTGACGGCAAGCGTGCTGCTATGTTTCACGGCCGTGGAACCGGTAGTGACAAAGCCGGCCAAAAGAAAAATATTTTACGTTTTTTTCTCGCTGTAAGCGACAAGCTGGATGCACGGTTCCGTCAGGACAATTTACCCATCATCCTTGCCGGTGTAGACTATTTGCATTCCATCTATCGCCAGGCCAGTTCATACACACATTTTATAAAAAAAGGCATACATGCAGACACTGATGATCTCAGCCTCGATGAGCTGCACGAAAAAAGCTGGAACATCATGGAGCCTCATTATAAAGTGGGAAAGGAACGCATTCTCGGAATTTACGAGCAGCTAAAGGATAAAAACAATACCGGAAACGACCTGGACTCGCTCCTGACAGCGGCACATATGAACCGCATAAAAAATCTGCTCATTCAGCCCGAAACACAGGTTTGGGGACAATATGATCTGGACAACGACAAAGTAAGTAAAACAGAGCGCAAGGGTTATAAAGATGTCGACCTTGTCGATCTGCTGGTGGCACAAACGCTGCTGCAAAACGGCGATGTAATGATCCTGAACAAAGAGAATATGCCCGATGCTCCGGTTGCGGCCATTTACCGGTTCTAATTTAAACCAGAGATGGTTCGCCTTATCGTCGCACGTAGAAATAAATCGTATCGGGTATGGCCGCGGCGAACACCCCTATGCCATCCCCTTTAAAATAAAAACGGGGTTCCAACAGATTGCCGTCGACTTGCTGAATCATCCGGTGGGTCAGCAAATAATCGGTAAACTGATCATCGGCCGCGTAAAGGATGACGCGGTAATTGCCATAAAACCAGAAATTAAACCATTCCAACTCAATTTCCGACCGCCCGCCGGCCAGTCCCTTCGGGGTGATATCCCATTGCCAGGTATGCTGAAACTGTACAAATCTTACCGGATCGATCTCTTCACCCTCATTGCTATCCTTTTTCAGATTCTCCCAGTCAACACCGAGAACATTGTTTTTGATAAATGCGGTTGAATCTTGGGGGTCGGCGTCAAGCGCATTAACCGAACTCACATATGAACCGATACCCGGCGATTGCAGAAAATGCAGGGTAAATTTTTTCAACTCTTCGCTGCGATTTTTTTCGTTATAGCTCAGGGTATCGATAATTGATTTATCGTTTAAGACCTTAAACCCGGCCGGCGGAACCGTGCAGATGGATGTGGTTGTCAATGCCTTGCCATCAATGGTGGCCTGCACACTCAACAGATAACGCCTGTCATATCCGACGATAAAATCCGTTCCGGCATAATAATATCCCGGGAATTTGCCCTCCAGCATCGGCAATGGATTGAAGAATAGAGGATATTCCCGCCCCGTGGCCAGATCGGTGATGGTGACGTTTGCATCTGAAATAAAGAGCTCATTGTAGTCCAGGGGTTGATTGAGAGGAAAATTTCTCATAACGCGAATATCGGCCGGGGCGAGGCCCGGGATTAAAAACCCATCCACAACGATTTTTGCGGTATAGGTATCCGGTCCGACCGTCACCGAAACATCGCCGCAACGGCTGCCGAATATGAAAAGCAGAAAAACAAAAAATATGTATTGCAAGCGCTTCACCATAAACTCCTAAAAGATAATATTAACACCGATCGAGGGAATGGGAATCGGAATCATGGGAACCTCATCGATTTCCTGTTTGATCTGATTATCCTCGAAACTCTCATTGTATTGTATAAACCAGACATTATCGCGGCTGGTGGCGTTGAACACCTGGATATAAGGTTCGAGGGTAAAGTGCTTGAATTTTCGCGTCACCGTCAGATTGAGATCAAAGCGGATATAAGGCGGCAAACGGAAATTGTTGCGTTCAATGGGGCCGAGATTATACCAGTAGTAATAGTCCTGATCCATCACCTGTCGCGTTGTATAGACATAGCTTGGAATGGTGATCGGCTGACCCGATGCATAATTCAGTCCGATGCCCAAACGCCACCGGGTTTTGTCATGGCGCCGGGGTTTGCTCCATAGCCTACGCACAGCATTGCGGATATCCATATCGGCGACGAAATTGAGCATGTGGGTTCTGTCATGTCTGGGGGTAAACCAGTTGTTCTGATTCAACCCGTAAATCTTGTAATCCGAATGACCGATGGTATAGGATATCCAGCCGGTCAGGGCGCCGACATCACGGCGCAAAAGAATTTCCAGACCATAAGCACGGCTTTGGCCGGTATCAAATAGGTTTTTTGTCGATGTATAGAGCGGTTCATTGTCATCATTATAGGCATTCGGTTCCAGGTCGACCCAAAAAAAAGCGTCATAATAGTAGATATTGGAATAGTACTTGTAATAACTCTCGATTTCCAGTTCGATATTATCTGCGATTTCCCTCTGGAATCCGAGGATATAATGATTGGCTTTGGCATCGTCATAATATTGATTGGAAGCGGTCCAGATATCAGCGATAAAGGCCCGCGGTATTTTGAACAGATACTGATGATAGCGACCGGCAGCCGCTTTGAGGTTGGTGGTCTCGCTGAGGCGGTATTTCAGGCTAAAACGGGGAGCTAAATCATGGCGCACGACCTGGTTTCGACTGGTGTTGTAGCGAAATCCGCTTTGCAGTTCAAGCAGAGGAGATGGCCGCCACTCGAGCGTTGTATAGGCGGTAACGTGAAGCGGCGTTTGGCCGACATCGACCGCCCCTCCGGGAAATTTTGCCGTATATTTTCCCGCCAAATCTTTGTATTCAAATCCCAATTTGGCGCCAAGCGATTTTGAATAATAATATTCCAGATTTGCCTTGAACGTCCAATCGTTAATGGTGTTTTCTTCCTGAAAATCATCGCCGAAATCAAAGGTTGAATTGTAATTGCTGCAGGTGAGCCAAAAGTTGGAAAAAAGAACAGAGGAAAAAATATGCGTCCAGCGCAGACTGGAGGTCATGTTGCCCCATTTGTACTGAAAACTCTCGGAATTTTCATTATCCGGATTAAAGGTAAAATCGAGGTCATCCCGGCTCCTGTAAAAGCTGACGGTGACCTTGTTGTTCTGATTGAGATCGAAAAACGCCTTTAAATGTCCATCATAAAAATAATAATCCGGAATGTTTTCATCCTTAAAGGCCTCCATTTTGGCGATGGTTTGATCGAAATAGGTGCGGCGGATAGAACCCGAAATCGAACC
>CAZSOP010000120.1:0-10010 GCA_964608385.1 uncultured Cytophagia bacterium | reverse complement strand
TGCGTTCCAATGCCAGAGAAAGATGATAAAGAAAATTCTCGTCGCGTGTAACAAACATATACTGCTGCTCTTTTTCCATCGTATCGGTGCCCTGATCCGCCATATGAAAAGCATATGCGGAATTTTCAGATGTTTCACCAAAAGATGCGCTTACCCCATTCCCCTTGCGAATGTCCGATTCTTTTAAAATTCGTTCCCGCTTCGCAAGAATGATGCTTTTCAGGTAGTCAAGTTGCTTACTGGTCATACTCCCCTCCTTATCCCTTGCCTAATGAAGAAATAATCCTTCATTTGCTTATACCAATCCTCATCACATCGTCACCGATTGTCCAATCCTTGATAAAATCACCTTTTACTTTACCAATCTGCAAAGCTTCACCCAGGGTTTCGCTCTGGATGTAAGTTGTTTCCGCTTCAATAGCTCGACACAGTTTCTCAGAAACGGTTTCAGCATAAATGTGGATTCTATCCGTCACCTGTAAACCGGCTTCTTTACGCATGTTCTGTACCCGATTGACAAATTCTCGGGCAAGCCCCTCAAACAGCAATTCTTCAGAAATATCTGTCTCCAATGCAACCGTTAAATCACTTTCGCTCTCAGCAACCAAACCTGAACGGTTTTCAGTGCTAATGGTTACATCGTCGAGGTGAATGCTGAACGACTGGTCGTCTATTGATAGGGTAATATACTTCTTTTCTTCGAGTTCATCAATATCTTTTTCATCAAGTTGGCGTATTTTTTCAGCAACTTTTTGCATTTTTTTACCAACTTTGGGCCCGAGCATCTTGAAATTAGGCTCGGCATTTTTGCTCACCAGTTCGCTCTCATCTGAGACAAACTTGATGTTCTTTACATTTAGCTCTTCTATAACAAGTTTGTCCATACTTTTAATCAGATTGGTCCGCTTTTCGTTTTTGCTCACAATCAATAAATTTGCCAAAGGTTGACGTACTTTGATCGCCGCCTCGTTCCGCAGAGACCTTCCTAAATTAACAATTCGCCTGGCTAGATCCATCTGAGTCTGCAAAAGATCGTCGGAAAAATCAATGGGTGCCGGACCTGCTTTAGGATACAGTGCAAGATGAACGCTTTCCGGCAATTTTTCGTTGCCTTTACGGAGATTGCGGTACAAAACCTCAGCAAAAAACGGGGCAAAAGGCGCCATCAGACGGGCAATGGTCATCAAACATTCGTGCAGGGTTTGAAATGCTGCCAGTTTATCCGCTCCGATATCCGATTTCCAAAATCGCCGGCGGGAACGCCGTACATACCAATTGGAAAGATCATCGATGACAAAGGCGGATATATCACGACCCGCTTTTGTCAGATCATATCGTTCCAGATACCCATTAACCCGGTTGACCAAATTTGAAAGCGTAGAAGACAACCACCTGTCCAGTTCGTTTCTCTCTGCAACAGCGATCCGGCCTTCTTCCCGATAATCGAATTGATCAATATTGGCATACATGACAAAGAAAGAATAAGTGTTGGATAAGGTGCCGAAGAACTTGCGTACAATTTCGGTTACACCGTCCGGATCAAAGCGGGTAGGAACCCATGGTGGACTGACTGTTAACAAATACCATCGCAGGGCATCCGCACCATGACTTTCAAAGTAATCAAAAGGATTGGCCGTATTGCCCAGAGATTTTGACATCTTTTTACCATCCTTATCCAAAATCAACTCGTGCGCAAGGCATCGCTTGTACGCAGGCTGGTTATTGAGAAATGTGCTGATGGCCAAAAGAGAATAAAACCATCCACGGGTCTGATCCACACCTTCGGAAATAAAATCAGCGGGAAAGTTTTTGTCAAACGCTTCCTTGTTCTCAAAGGGATAATGCAATTGCGCATAAGGCATACTGCCGGAATCGAACCAGCAATCGATGACCTCGGGAACCCGGACCATTCTATCGTTACATTTTTCACACTTGAGATGAATTTCATCGACGTATGGTTTGTGAAGATCAATGTCTTCAGGTACCGCTTCTCCGCGATTTCTCAACTCTTCTATACTACCGATACAAAATTCATCACCACAGGATTGGCAAATCCATATCGGCAATGGCGTCCCCCAGAATCGATCACGAGATAGTGACCAATCTATATTATTCTCCAGCCATTCACCAAATCGGCCCTCACCAACCTCGCGTGGATACCAATCAATTTTTTTGTTGTTCTGAATCAGATTCTCTTTAAAAGCCGTCGTCCGGATGTACCAGCTCTTGCGGGCATAATAGAGCAAAGGCGTTTTACAGCGCCAGCAGTGCGGATAACTATGCACGATTTGTTCCGTTTTATACAAAACATGACGCTGTTTAAGATTTTTTATAATCTCCGGATCTGCATCCTTAACAAACTGCCCGGCCCACGGCGTGATATCATCGGTGAATTCACCCCGATGGTTGACAGGTTGTAAAACCGGCAGGTCGTATTTGACGCCCATCTGATAATCATCATCGCCGAATGCAGGGGCAATGTGAACAATACCGCTTCCATCAGAGACCGTAACAAAATCCCCTAATATAGAATAAAAAGCGCGTTTTTCGGGTTCGATGAAATCAAAAAAGGGAACATATTCGATATTTCCAAGATCTGTACCGCTCAGCGTTTCGACAATCCTGTAATCATCCTCCAGTACGCCCAACCTGTCTTCAGCGAGAATCAAAAATTCATTCTGATGCTCGACTTTGACATATTTAACAGCGGGATTGAATGCCAGCGCCACATTTGAAATCAATGTCCATGGAGTGGTCGTCCATACCAGAAAATATGTATTTTCTTCATCCCGCACTTTAGCCTTAACATATATTGAAGGATCCTGTACATCCTGGTAACCCTGAGAAACTTCATGGCTGGAAAGAGGGGTCTCACACCGCGGACAATAGGGCAAAATCTTATGGCCGAGAAAAACCATATCCTTTAGCCAAAATTGCTTGATGATCCACCAGACGGTTTCGATATAATCATTTGTGTAGGTAATATAAGGATGATCAAGATCAATCCAATAACCCATCCGGCGGGTGAGCTCATCCCAATCTTGTTTATAGGTCCACACACTTTCACGGCATTTTGTATTAAACTCGGCAAGGCCATATTCCAAAACTTGCTCTTTCCCGTCCAGTCCCAGTGTTTTTTCCACCTCGATCTCAACCGGTAATCCATGCGTGTCCCAGCCGGCTTTGCGTTTGACGCGATATCCCTGCATGGTTTTCAAACGACAAACAAGATCTTTAACGGTACGGGAAATCACATGATGGATCCCGGGACGGCCGTTTGCAGTAGGAGGACCTTCATAAAATACAAAGGGTTTGTCAGCAGCGCGCTGTTCAATGCTCTTTTCAAAAATATTGTTTTCTTGCCAAAACGATAATATCTCTTTTTCCAGATCTGGCAACCTTAATTTGGCTGGTAATTCCTTGTACATTTTCCTCTTCACCGTTTCTGTTCAAAATTCTATTCGTTTGTATACTTTTTGATTATCGGTCCCAATTTATCTTTTGTCTCGGCTGGCCAATATTCTTTGGGCGTGACAATCGAATTCTCAAGAGCACGTTTGCAGGAGCAGTCGTGCTCTTGCGGTAAAAGCCTGACGGCTTGCCGGATGATTTTCTTGGACCGCTCAACATTTTGAGATAACACTTTGATAATCGCATCAACAGAAACCGTTTCGCCGGTTTCTGCTTCGTGCCAGCAATCGTAATCCGTTACCGTTGCCAGGGTTGCATAACAGATTTCCGCTTCCCTGGCCAGCCGGGCTTCATTCATCTGCGTCATGCCGATCACATCCATGTTCCATGACTTGTACAAAAGAGATTCTGCCAGTGTCGAAAATGCAGGCCCCTCCATATTTATATAGGTACCACCATCTTTGACATCAATGTCCATGTCTTCTCCCGCTTGCAATAAGACCTCCCGTATTTGAGGACAAAGCGGATGTGCGAACTGAATATGCGCCACAATCCCATCCCCGAAAAAAGTCTGGGGACGTGCCTGATTGGTTCGATCAACATACTGGTCGATGATGACAAAATCACCGGGCTTTATCTCCGGCTTTAAAGAGCCCACAGCAGAAAAAGAGAGAATCGCTTCAACTTGCATCATTTTTAAAGCATAGATGTTGGCGGGCGCATTGACTTCGCTTGGAGTCAATCGATGTCCCTTGCCATGCCTGGGCAGAAAAATAACTTCCTTATCAAACATTTCACCTTTAACCAGGTCATCGGAAGGCTGTCCAAAAGGAGTATCGATAGAAATCATTTCTACATGTTCCAACTCCTCAATCTGATACAAACCTGAACCACCGATAATACCTACGCGCATATTGTATTCCTTCTGTTGGTTACCTCTTACAACGATGTGTTATGAAACTGTTTTCACGACTGCTTTTATAAGATCGCATAGCCGGGGGGCAATCTCGCGTGCAACCCGGGCAACTTGTTTGTGCGAAATCGGTTGCATCTTTTCCGGCAACGTTTGGTCCGTAATGGCCGAAAAAGCAAGTACATCCATCCCTAACTGACGGGCAACCAGAACTTCGGGAACCACCGACATGCCAACCGCATCCATGCCGAACGTTTGTAACATGCGTAGCTCTGCTGCGGTTTCGAAATTGGGTCCACTTACAGCGCTGTACAGCACTTCTGCCAGTTCTAAATCCAAGTCGTCAGCACACCGATGCGCTGTTTTTCTCAATTTTCTGGAATAGGGTTCGCTCATATCCGGAAACCGCTCACCCAAAAAAGGATCATAGGGACCGATAAGAGGATTTGTACCCATTAAATTAATATGGTCCCGTATCACCGCAATAGAGCCCGGTGGTAAATCCTCCCGTATGCTGCCGGCTGCATTGGTCAAAATCAGGGTTTCAACGCCCAGAGCATGCATCACTCTTATCGGTAACGTAATCAGGTTGGCTGCATATCCTTCATAACAGTGAAATCTGCCCTGCATGACCAGCACGGGCTCACCCTCAAGCCGGCCCGTGATCAACTCGCCTTTATGAAAACTTACCGTGGAACGGGGAAAATACGGTATTTTTTCATAAGGTACGGTTTCATGTACTTGCAAACCTGAAATTAAATTTCCCAAACCGGTACCCAAAACCAAACCATACCGGGGGGTATCCTGACAAAACGGTTTGAGAAAATCAACCGCCTGCAGCACCATGTCTTTTATAGATGTAATTTTATTTTTTTTCTTTAATTTGTTTTTGGAGACGATTTATCTCTTCTTCAAGTTGTTCTTTGCGCTCCTGTTCTTCCAGCACAGACTCTTGATAGCGCTCTTCACGAATGGTTTTGATCGCCTCATTCCGGTCTTTGGCCAGCCCGATCCGGGAAAACCAAAAGGTTCCGAGTATGGTTCCGGCAGCCGTTCCTCCATAAATAACGGCATCGTGATTGTCATCTCCCTGACTTCGGGAAATCATGCTGGAAAGGAAAAAACTCGTGCCCATCGACAAAAGTCCACCGCTGATCGAAAACAAAAGCGTATTTTTATAATGCGTTGCCGCTTTGATCTGTGGCTCAGGAATAACATGACCGGATAAATCGTAAACCGGCTCCGGACCCGTTGCTGAAACAATCCTGTTTTTGGGCGCTTTCCAGACTCGTCCACTTTTATCCCTGATAACAAAGTCAGTTTCGGTTGATTTGATGATTACGCCTGTAACCCGCTCTCCCGAATTCATTCGCAGGACAACCGTCTGACCCTTTTTTATATTATTTTTCTGTAACACTTTACTATTGCTGCAGTGCATAACAAAAGTTGCCAAACCCAAACAAAGTATCAAAAATGCTTTAAAAAAAGGCTTGGAGTGTTTTTGCATAAATAGTTCCTTTACGATCGGTGTTTGAATAACAATCGTTACGGATGTAAATGACTAGACATCGAACTGATCGGACAATTTATCTTCATCTTCCTCGTAATCATCTCCACGCTCTTCAGGTTCATCCTGCTCCTCAGCTCTTGCAGAGTCGTTCCCGCGTACGATTCTGGGTTCGCGTTTCTGTCGTCTGTTAAATTCTTCTTCCTCAACGTCGCGCGCCTGAGTAACAGTTGATTTCTGTTTGCGTTTAAAATCTCCTTCTTCTAAAACCTCGAGCAATTCAATTTGAGATTCCAGAAGGTGATGCAGGCGTTTGGCAAAGGACTCTTTTTGCATTTCGAGCATTTCGATTTCATGTCCGAGTTCGCGCAATTGCTCCTTTGCTTCCTTGAGGATATGTTCAGCCTGGAGTTCAGCCTCGTGAATAATAATCTCTGCTTCGCGCCTGGAATTGGCACGGGACTCCTCAACCGTATTCTGCGCTTTAACCAGTGTCTCCCGCAGAGATTGCTCCACATCCTGGTAATCCTTTAATTGAGTGCGTAATTTGATGGTCTCATCATTGAGCTGATTTTTTTCCCGGATAAGCAACTCCAGCTCGTCCGAGACCATACTCATAAACGCCTCCACTTCATCCGGATCATATCCGCGCATGGATTTTTTGAAATCATGTTTGCGAATATCTAAAGGGGTCAATTTCACAACTTTTTCTCCAACTTTTAATACATTGACAATTGATCAAGTGTACTAACAAGAAATCGATCCAGAAACATTATTGCAAAAATCAAGATAACCGGTGAAAGGTCTAATCCTGCCAGCGGCGGTATATAACCTCTTATGCGCATCAACAGCGGCTCTGTGGCACGATAGATAAACTGTACAACGGGATTATAAGGATTCAGCTGTATCCAGGAAATAACGACCCTGGCAATCACAATCCAAATATAAAGCGTAAAAATCAAATGCAAAACGGTTGCCAATGCAGCAAAAAAGTGTCCTATAAACATATTCTTCCTAAAATCCGATTTTTTTATTCTCTGGGTCCAAAAATTGCCTGCCCGATTCGAACGTGTGTCGCGCCCTCTTCGACTGCGACCGGATAGTCATTGCTCATTCCCATGGATAAATATTTTATCACCAAACCATCCACGTGACGTCTATTGATCCGGTCGCGCAACTCCCGCAAGAGCCTGAAAGAAGGTCTGACCTGTTCCGCATCTTCAACAAATGCAGCAACCGTCATCAGACCGGTTACCTGTATATTGGGTAACCGTGCCATCTCAACAACATCATCAACAACCTTCTCGGGTAACAGGCCGAATTTACTCATCTCCCCGGAAGTGTTAACCTCCGCAAAAACATCGATGCTGCGATTCATTGCACCTGCCCGCCGGCTGATCTCCTGCGCCAAACGCACTGAATCTACTGATTCTATCAGATCAGCAAATTGCAGGCAGCGCTTTACCTTGTTGGTTTGCAAATGACCAACAAAATGCCATTCAACCCGGTTGCCGAGTTGTTTATACTTTTTATAGGCCTCATTGATGCGATTTTCACCAATAATGCGAATCCCCGCCTCTATGCCTTCTCGCATCCGATCAACATCAATGCGTTTGCTTACGGCCACAAGCTGAATCTCATCTGGTGATCGTCCAACCCGCCTGCAGGCAGAACCAATTGTTTCGAGTACTCTATGTAGACGCTCTTTGATATCCATAAAATTTCTATATTAAAAATTAATATAATTTTTTAAGCCCTAAAATGCAATGATAATCTTGTTGTCCCTTTGAGCCGCTGATGCCAAAACATCCGGTTAAGATTTATATTACACAACCCATAAATTGGACTTGATAAATCAAAAGAGTTTTACTATGTTTTGTTTTAATAAAATTCGCCCATTATGTGAGGAATGATCATGGAACCCTACGTCCCAGCTGAAAAACATCTCAAGGATTTCACGTTACGCGCTATTCTTGCCGGCATTCTTTTCGGTATTATTTTCGGATCCGCAAATGCTTATCTCGGATTAAGGGTTGGATTGACCATAAGTACAGCCATCCCGCTGGCAATCGTTTCCGTCGCTTTCTTCCGTCTCCTCAAACCACTTTTGGGAGAGTCGACTATTCTGGAACACAATATCGCCCAAACCACCGGCTCTGCAAGCTCTTCGCTTGCCTCCGGCATCATCTTTACCATACCCGCCCTCTTTTTATGGGGGTTTGACCCGGCCCTGCTGCAAATCGGGGTACTGGCAATGCTGGGTGGCATTCTTGGCGTCTTGTTCATGATTCCCCTGCGCCGATTTTTAATCGTAAAAGAGCATCACACTCTACCCTACCCTGAAGGTACCGCCGCAGCACAGGTCCTCATTGCAGCTGATGCCGGCGGGGCAAGGGCGAAAAATGTCTTTCTCGGCCTGGGAGTGGGAGCGTTATACAAGTTGTGCACGAGTTTTTTCAAACTCTGGCCGGAAAACCTTTCGGTTAAACTGCCGGTTTTGCGCAAAGCCCAAATCGGCCTGGAAGCCGGGCCTGCCTTGTTGGGGGTAGGGTACATACTCGGTTATCGCATCTCCGCCATTATGGTCGCCGGTGGCCTGTTGTCATGGATGGCAATTATTCCTGTTATCGATATTTTCGGTCATAATTTGGCTGCTCCCCTCTATCCCGAAAGCGAAATGTTGATCAAAGATATGACGGCTTATGAAATCTGGACCCGATACATACGATATATGGGAGCGGGAGCCGTTGCCTTTGCCGGTATTATAACGGTCATTAAATCATTGCCAACGATGTACGGATCCCTTAAAATCGGCCTCAGCGAACTGACAAAACAATCCAGCCAAAATATGGCAAAACCGATCCGAACCGATCACGATCTGCCTGTGATCGTCGTCGTATTCGGCACGTTGATCGTCGCAACCGTTATCATTTCTACACAACAGGTGCTCGGCGAAGGGTCAACACTGATCACCAGAATTGTTGCGGCTATCTGTATCGCTGCATTCGCTTTTATGTTTGTAACCGTCTCCTCGCGTATCGTCGGATTGGTCGGGGTCTCTTCAAACCCCACATCCGGCATGACCATCGTCACACTGCTCGGAACCAGCCTTGTTTTTTATGCCATGGGATGGACCGACGCCATCGGCAAAGCGACCGCACTCACCGTTGGTACGGTTGTTTGTGTTGCGTCTTCAATTGCAGGAGACATCTCCCAGGATTTAAAAGCGGGATATATAATCGGTGCCACACCCCGCAAGCAACAAATTGCAGAATTGATCGGAGCAGTAACATCAGCGTTTTTTATCGCGGCAGCCGTTTGGCTGCTCGGTAAGGCTTATACCTTTGGTTCCGCAGACCTCGCCGCCCCGCAGGCGACATTGATGAAAACGGTGATCGAAGGAGTGTTACAGGCCGATCTGCCATGGGGACTGGTGCTTACCGGTGCCGCCATTGCCGGAATGTCTGAACTGCTCGGCGTGCCTTCACTGCCCTTTGCAGTGGGTATTTATCTGCCCCTCTCCACGATGACCCCTGTCTTTGTAGGAGGGTGTATCCGGTATTTTGTCGATAAAAAATGGGAATCAAAACAAGAACAAGACACACAAAAGGAACAGGGCATTCTGCTCGGCTCGGGACTCATTGCCGGTGAGGGAATCATTGGTGTCCTGATAGCAGCCTATGCGGTTATCGCAGGACGCCCGCAAGGCCTGGGTATTCAGTGGCCACACCCTGTCGGTGATTTTATCGCCCTCGGTGTATTTATAGTACTCGGTTTCTATTTGTTCAAAAAAGCTCAGTTAGCACGTCAATAACATGAAAAAAACAGTTATAGGGTGTCTTTGCTTCTGGATTTTCAACACCAGTTATGCAAATTATGACCCCTGGCAAACGTTTCAAGCATTTAGGGCTTTAGGTATTCCCGATTACTCGGGGCAAAGCGACGCTTCCGAGTCGCGTCGATTTTATGCAGCAAATTATGCCTGGTTTGAGCGCGATCACCTCAATGCTCTGTTGGACGCCTATCTTCTGTCAGGAAAGGCCATCTATATCAGCACGGCCATTACCCGCATGCAAAGAATGCTTTCCAAACTGGATTCTCACCGAAACGTACGCAGCTATTTGGCGGCTAAAAACAGTCCCTGGTCATCGGTAAATATCGACACCGACAAAGCCTACC
>CAZSOP010000119.1:0-10170 GCA_964608385.1 uncultured Cytophagia bacterium | reverse complement strand
CCACCGACATTCTGTACTTGTTCTCTCAATTGTTCAATATTTTCTTTGATTTCGATGACCAAATGGGCGATTTCTGCAGAATTGACTTTGGCGGCAATGGTATTGGCTTCACGGTGCATCTCCTGCAGGAGAAAATTGAGTTTCCGCCCTTCCGGTTGCTCCGCATCGATGGCGTCGAGAAAGAGCCGGTTATGACTGCCGAAACGAACGCACTCTTCGGTTATATCGAGTTTGTCGGCAATCATGGCGACTTCCAACTCTAGTCGTTCCGGGTCGAGCTCCTTACCGTTGAGCAGAGTCTGCAGGCGTTGCTGCAATTTCATCAACTCTTCACGGGGAGCATTGTGCGCCAGCGATTCGATCTTTTCTATGCGTTGCCTGATATTTTTGATGCGTTGTTTTAAATCCTTCTCAAGCTCTGCGCCCTCTTTTTTCCGCATCGCCACGAGCTGATCCAGTCCCTGCTGCACTGCATCTTTAGCGCATTGCCAAAGGGGTTCGAGGTCATCCCCGCTTTCATGAAACGAAATCACATCTGAAAAGTTCATCAGCTGAGTCAAGGTTAAATCACCCGCAAGCGAGAACTCGCTTTCCAGTTCAGCCGCAATTTGCAGATACTTTTTTACCAGGTCTTTATTCAGAACCGGTTGCCCCAGTTGTTCCGCCCCTTCAGAGATATTCAGCCACACCATAATTCGTCCGCGATGTATCCTTTTGCTGATGAGCTCCTTGGCATCATTCTCATAGCTGGACAATATACGAGGCAATTTGATAACCGTTTCAAGAAAGCGATTATTGACTGATTTTATTTCGGCCGTAACTTCAACCAGATCATTGCGGCCAACGCCCTGACCATATCCGGTCATACTTGTAATCATGATTCACCAGGTCCAAAACCGGCCGTCTTCGATAACGTACCGGATAAATACACTATATTGTCTTTGACAGATCTGTCTGTCCGAACTATTCTTTTTACAAACGGGGATCAGATGGATAACAACAGTTGTATAATGGTTTGACAAGTATAGAGAAAAAAATGGTTCGGTAAAACATCAATGAATTTAGCAATTTATTTTTTACCAGTCAACCGTTTATTTTTATAATACCTTATTTTCGTGCAAATTTTGACTCTTCAAGACGAACGCGGACAGAGACACGGTGTGTGGTTTCCAGCTCATCATGGCTGAGAAAGGCATAGTCGATATCGAGTCTGGGCAAACAGATACCGGCCCCAGCTGTAAAATGGCCGCTATCCGTTCCGATACGGACGGCAAAGAGTCGTTTATAAAACCATTCGGCACCCAGATGCAAGTCCAGGCTAACCGGTCCGTATGCCGCTTGCGCGGCAATATCTCTTCCCTCAAAACGAATATCGGTATCCGCCGCCATATACAATGTACTCGATAATCGTTTAATGGAGAAAGGATATCCCAAACCGGTTTTAACGGTAGGAGAAATCAGTTCCCGCTTGCCGGTATTCCAGGCCAGCAATGTTGTGGTAATATCCTGAACATTAATACCCAGCTGAAGATCATACAAGGGTTGAAACCAGGCGGCAAGATCAAACCCGATACCCCAGGCTGAATAGTCACCAACGCTCTTGTTGACAAACTTGGCATTCAAACCATAATAAAACGATTCCGAATGCTTTTGCCCATAGCTCAGATACAACGCATATTCTGCATCATTAACGGATTTTTCGATATATGGCCGGTTTGCAATGATCGTACCCGACTCATCGGTATAGAGCGCATCTATCGGCAGATCGGGTCGGGGTATGGCGGTAATGGGGATATCATCCACAGCAAGCCGGATGACACCGATTCCCACCGAAGAACCTGAACGAAACGGTGTTGCCAGACCGAGATAATCATAATTGACCACACCACCAAAACGGCGTGAATGCATAAAAGCGATCTCAGGATATTGCAGATCGACAAGAGTCGATGGGTTCCAATAGCCGGAGGTGACGTCGCCAGACATGGCAACATAGGTCCCCCCCATGGCCAAAGCCCTCGACCCAGCACCGGTGCTGAGAAACTCACCGGCATATTTGGCAACTTCAAAGCTGAAGGCCTTTGAAAGCAGTAACAGACTGATAACAAACACTGGAGCTTTTTTCACACCTCATCCCTTCCTCTGGTTACGATTTGCCGATCATTTGCTTTAATTGCTCAAGCTTATTAAGAGCCTGAATCGGCGTCAGCGTGTTTGGATCAATTTTTTTCAATTCCTCTTGTAATTTTTTCTCGAGTTCTTCGAACAAATTCATCTGCTCGATATGTATTGCAGCCTCCGGATGATGTTCAGCCAGTTTGGGCATCTGTTCGGAATTCAGGGACTCTTTTTCCAGATTATGCAGAATTTCCTTTGCCCGCCGGATAACCGATTTTGGCAATCCCGCCAGCTGTGCTACTTGAATACCGTAACTGTGATCACAACCACCGGGAACAATTTTGCGTAAAAAAACAATGTGATCGCCCCATTCTTTAACCGCAACATTGTAATTTTTTACCCGCGGCAAAATCAACTCCAGCTCGGTAAGCTCGTGGTAATGGGTGGCAAAAACAGTTTTAGCGGCCAAATCGGTTGTATTATGAATATATTCTGTAACCGCCCAGGCAATCGACAACCCATCAAAAGTGCTGGTGCCGCGTCCGATTTCATCGAGCAGGATTAAACTACAAGCCGTCGCATTGTTGAGTATATTTGCGGTTTCGTTCATCTCGCGTAAAAACGTACTCTCTCCGGCAGCAAGATTATCGGAAGCGCCAACCCGGGTAAACAAACGGTCGACAACACCGATTTGCGCACTCATAGCCGGCACAAAACTTCCCATTTGAGCCATGAGAACAATCAGGCCGATCTGACGAATGTAGGTTGATTTACCCGCCATATTCGGACCGGTGATAATCAGCAACTGCTCATCCGTATTGTCTATTTTAACGTCGTTGGCGACAAATTGTTCTCCCGGAGGCAATAATTTTTCCACAACGGGATGCCGGCTCTGTTTAATGTCGATGACATCGCTACCATTGACATCGGGTTTTACGTAATTATTCTCCCTGGCTATAAAAGCCAGATTGCTCGTACAATCTATTACAGCCAGAGAAAAGGCATTGTGCTGTAGTACCTGTGTGTGTTTCAGGATAATCTGACGTAATTCATCAAAGAGTTCATATTCAAGAGCAGCGATTTTTTCTTCAGCACCGAGTATTTTTTCCTCGTACTCCTTAAGCTCCTGAGTAATATAGCGTTCAGAGTTGACCAATGTCTGCTTTCGAATATAGTGTTTTGGTACCTTGGAGAGGTGAGGTTTGGTTACGTCGATATAGTATCCGAATATCTTATTATAATTCACTTTTAATGAAGGGATGCCCGTTCTTTCCCGTTCCTGTATCTGCAAGCGGGCGATCCAATCTTTACCTGAATGAGAAATATCGCAAAGCTCGTCCAGTTTTTCATTATATCCGTTGCGTATCATGCCACCGTCGTGGATCGTCAGAGGAGGTTGCTCGACAAGGGCGCTGTCGAGGAGCTGAACCAGATCAGCGAGGGGATCCAGCCCGTTGTGCAATTTCTTAAAAAGATCAGCGTTGCATTTTGCGATCAAATTTTTGACCTCGTCTACAAGCGATAGCGTTTTCGAAACCGCTTTGGCATCACGGCCGTTGGCTCTTCCGGTAGCAAACTTTGCCAACAATCGTTCGAGATCCCCGACGCCTTTGAGCGTGGCACGAATACGGTCGTTGAGTTCCGTATCGCTATAAAGCGTTTCAACAGCCTCCACTCTTTGGCTGATTTTTTGAGTGTCCATCAGGGGAAAAGAAATCCAGTTGACCAGCAGTCTTGCCCCCATTGGGGTTTTTGTTTGATCAAGGATAGAAATGAGAGTGCCGGTTTTTTCGTCGCGATTAAGGGGGTAAAAAAGTTCCAGATTACGCCGCGTGGTGCTGTCGATGATCATATAGTCATTTTGCTGAAACCGGGATATTTTGTTGATATGAATCAACTTTTGTTTTTGGTTTTCTTTAAGATAGGCCAAAATCGTCCCAGCTGCAGAAATTCCCAGGTCACAATTATCGATGCCAAAGCCTTTCAACGAAAGGGTACCGAAATGATCGACAAGCTGTTCATAAGCGTAATCATGATGAAAGGTCCAGTCATCCCGCTTGGTCAGGGCTGTCCGGCGTAAAAAACGCAGTTGACCGCTAAGGTCATTAAATTGATTTTCGCTCAACAGCAGTTCGGCAGGGTCGATAGATTCTACCATATCCGTCAGTTTATGCATAGGGATCTGAATGATCTGAAAAGACCCGGTGGAAACATCGATATTGGCCACTCCGCATTCATCTTTTTGCTTGTAGACAGCCATAAGATAATTGTTGCGCTTGGTATCGAGCAAATCATCAGAGACAGCAGTCCCCGGTGTCACGATTTCAACAACATCGCGTTTGACCACTGTCTTGGCCTGCCTGGGATCTTCGAGCTGTTCGCAGATGGCCACGCGATAGCCCGCTTTTATAAACTTGGCCAAATAGGAATCGAGAGCATGGTGTGGAAATCCCGCCAGAGGGACATCAGCGCTTTTGCCATGAGCGCGCGAGGTCAGGGCAATACCCAGTATCTCGGATGCGATCCTGGCATCCTTATAAAACATTTCATAAAAATCACCCATACGAAAAAAAAGAATGGCGTTTTTATGGCGTTTTTTAATCGTAATATACTGTTCCATCAGCGGGGTCTTGGCCATTTGTTCGCTCATGATTCCTCCCCGCTTTGTTTTTTTCTATCGCAGGATAAAGAATCATCAATATTGGCATCTTGCATAATTTTCTGAATCAGATGGTCGGCTCCCCAGTTTAACTTGGTCCGCAAAATCTTGAAAAAATCTCTTTTGGGTGTGGCAATCCAGTTTACCGAATGACTTGCTTTCTCGATCGTTAAACAATCGCTGCTGCTGAATTTTCCATAATCGGCACCATCGACGCTGACATGGACATTATCTTTAGGTCGCGGAATGCTTATTTTGAGTTTACTGTTTTCGGACAGAATAACCGGACGCACGGTAAGTGCATGCGGGCAGATAGGGGTAACAATCATGGCGCTCAGAGTCGGTACCATCAGAGGACCGTTTGCGGAAAGTGAATAGGCCGTTGATCCGGTTGGCGTGGCGATGATCACACCGTCACAGCGGTAGATATTGAGCAGGGTATCCTGGAGATCGACACGAATGGTCACCAGTGTGGTGGGAATATTTCGCTCAATGACCACATCATTCAATGCATACAATATTCTCTCACCATCCCGGTTTTGTAATTTGATCTTTAAAAGCATGCGTTTAACAATGGTATAACGCCCCTGGATGAGATCATCCACCATCTCCTCGATTTCTTCTACAGGGATTTCCGCCAAAAAACCAAGGCTACCCACATTGATACCGAGAATCGGCGGCTCAGCCATACCGATTCTTCTCACAGTTGAAAGCATGGTGCCATCGCCGCCAAAGGAGATAAGCAAATCACAGGTTTTACCGATATGGGTGATGGTATTAAAATAAGAGTCATCGAGATCGGGACAAACCGGTTCAAGCGCCTGATCGATCGTATAGTCGATATTGCGCTTTTGCAAAAGTGAGATAAAGCTGGGAATGATTTCCATCGCTTTGGATTTTTCTACATTTCCGGTTATTCCGAAATTCATAAGGCTTTTGCTTCTTTTTTGGATCGCAGAAAATGGGTGATCTTGACTTTGCGATGAATGGATTGATAAACTTTGGAATTTCGAATTGTATCGGTAATTCTGGGAACGCTAAGACCCACATCATCCAACAACAATTCCTTGTTTCCCTGGTCGATAAACTTGTCCGGAATACCGCACCGGATCAATTCAACACCCGATTGATGATCTTCGGTGAGGGCAAGCGCTACCTGGCTGCCAAAACCGCCGGAAAGCACCCCCTCTTCCAGTGTTATGACCAGCTTGAAATGGGAAAGAACATCTGAAAGCATCTCATGATCAAGAGGTTTGGCGAATCTTGCATTAACCACTTTAACGGTGATATGGTCCTCCTCTTGCAGCTGGTGGGCAACCTTGATAGCGTGTTGATTCATCGGCCCCAGTGCCAGAATGGCGACATCCTGTCCATCGAGAAGGGTCTTGCTTTTACCAATCTCCAGAGCGACAAAGTCATCATTCAGCGTTACCCCTTCACCGATGCCCCGCGGATATCTCACGGCAATCGGGCCTTTTGTATAATTGATTGCGGTATAGAGCATATGCCGCAACTCTTCCTCATCCTTTGGCACCATGAGTACCATATTGGGAATAGCGGATAGAAAAGAAATATCAAAAACACCATGATGTGTGGGACCATCATCTCCCACCAGACCAGCCCGGTCGATGGCAAAAATAACGGGTAAATTCTGCAGAGCGACATCATGTACGATCTGATCATAAGATCGCTGTAAAAAACTGGAATACAGGGCGACAACCGGCCGGAATCCACGCACAGCCAAACCGGCAGCAAACGTTGATGCATGTCCTTCTGCAATACCGACATCGAAAAAGCGTTGCGGATATTTTTGTGCAAATTCATTCAATCCCGTACCCAACTGCATAGCAGCGGTGACAGCCACCAGTTTTTCATTTTTTTCTGCCAGTTGAGTCAAAGTGGAACCGAAAACTTGCGTATAAGTCGGGACGGAATTGGATTTAAGCACCTTACCGGTTTTGGGATTGAATTTACCGAGACCATGAAAAACGGAGGCGTTATCTTCTGCGGGTTTGAATCCTTTTCCTTTTTTAGTCAGAACATGCACAAGAATGGGGCCATTTAAAACTTTTACTTCCTGCAACAGTTTGAGCAGGCTGGAAATATTATGACCATCCACCGGACCGAAATAGCGGAATCCCAATCTTTCGAACAACAGACCGGGTAGAATAAAATTCTTCATGCTTTCTTCCATACGGCGTGCAGCCCAGCGGATACGCTGTCCCATACGGTCGAATTTTCCGGTAAAATTCCAGATATCGCTTTTGATTTTGTTATAGAGTGGATTGGAAATAATAGTGGTCAGGTATTTGGCCATTGCGCCGACATTGGGAGAAATAGACATTGAATTATCATTTAAAATAACAATCAAATTTTTACCGCAGGCCCCGGCATTGTTCAGTCCCTCATAGGCGAGCCCACCGGTAAGCGCTCCATCTCCGATCACCGCAATAATATGGTTATCATCGCCCTGAATATCCCGGGCGCAAACCATCCCAAGCGCAGCGGATATCGATGTGCTGGCATGCCCCACTCCAAAGGCATCGTATTCGCTTTCCGTCAATTTTGGAAATCCGCTCAAGCCCTGATGCTGGCGCAGCGTTTTAAAGGCATCCCGACGTCCGGTGAGGATTTTGTGAGGATAACATTGATGTCCCACATCCCAAACGATACGATCCTTTTTATCAAACAGATAATGCAGAACAATCGTCATCTCTACAACACCGAGTGAAGGAGCCAGATGACCACCGGTTTCACTAACCGTCTCGATGATAAATTCTCTCATCTCCCGGGAAAGTTTCGCCAGCTCCGGTATGGATAATGCTTTTAAATCGCCTGGTGAATTTATTTTTGAGAGGTAGGTATACATGAGGTACCTTCTCTATTTTGTATCGACATTCTTTTTTTCGGTTTGAAACCCCGATTCGGTTTTGGTAAGCAGTAAAACCTTGTCTTCGGCATCCTTTAATTTTGCTTTGCAAAAAGCGGCGAGCTCTGTTCCTTCTTCAAACAATTTTAACGATTCGTCGAGGGAATGGGTTCCCTCCTGTAACAACATGGTTATTTCCTCGATACGAGTAATGGCTTGCTCAAAGGTCATTTTTTTCATCTTTACTCCTCAATGCCGTATTTTCCTGATGAATCTTGTCCACATAAACCTCTGCACCACCCTCATAGAAATGGATATGCAATTGGTCCTGTTTCGACAATTCCTTGGCACTCTTGACAAGTTTCTGATCTTTCAAATTTCGACAGATGCTGTATCCGCGCTTGAGCACGCGTTGGGGGTCAAGTCCGTCCAGCAGAGAATCAAGTCTCTGCAGCCGGGAGCGTTTTTTATCGATCGTATTCTGAATTGTCAAATCCAGCCTGTTGTTCAACTCATCCACTCTCTGTTGATATTGCCTGATTATATCAACAGGCCGTTTAAGGCCATAGCTGTTCAGCAGGGATTTGAGATTTTCCCGGTAAAGCGATAAACGCTGATGCATGATTAAACGCAAATGCTCAACATCGACAATTTCGAGCAGATCACGTGAATCCGGTACAATCATCTCGGCAGCTGCAGAAGGGGTCGGTGCTCTCATATCAGCAACAAAGTCAGAGATGGTAAAGTCAATTTCGTGGCCCACAGCAGAAACAACCGGAATTTGAGACTCGTAAACAGCTCGTGCAACCCTTTCTTCATTAAAAGCCCACAAATCTTCAATTGAGCCGCCACCGCGACCGACAATCATAACATCGATTTCTTTGTAGCGGTTAAAATCGGCAATGGCGGCAGCAATATCCGTTGCCGCGCCTTGCCCCTGTACCAGAGCAGGTCTGAGAATAATCCTCGCCGCCGGAAAACGCCGCCGCACGACATGCACGATATCTCGAAACGCTGCGCCGGACGCTGACGTTACCACACCGATCCGTTCCGGATAAGGTGGGATCGGTTTTTTATGGGAAGGATCAAACAAGCCCTCCCTATCGAGTTTTTTCTTAAGCTGTTCAAAAGCGAGCTGTAATTCGCCGACGCCGGCAGGAATGAGTTTAACGCAATCAAGCTGGTAGCTTCCGCGTTTTTCATAGACCCGGATCGATCCCAGGGCATTGATTTTCATACCATCCTGAGGGGTAAAATAAAGGGACTGATTCCGCCCCTTCCACATGACGCAGGAGAGCTGAGCGCCTTCATCCTTAAGTGAGAAATACATATGCCCGGATGAATGATGAACAAAATTGGAAATCTCTCCGTGCACCAGAACCGGCGGTAAAGAGGTTTCCAAAAGTTCTTTTATTTTCCAGGTAATATCAGAAACCGAATATAAGGGTTGATGAGAATCAACCTCTAAATCAAATTCCATCTGATCACAAATGTTAGGATGAACTGAAAAGGGCCAAGATGTAACGCGCTCTTAGCCCTTGTACTTATTTAACGACCTTTCTTTTTATGGCGATTCTTACGCAATCTCTTTTTCCGTTTATGCGTATTGATCTTGTGTCGTTTTCTTTTTTTACCACAAGGCAAGAGAACACCTCCTTTATCCTGTTTTCTCTTTGTTTAAAAATGCTTTTAAATCTTTTGATGGTTTGAAAATTACCGTGTTATGTTCAGGAACGTTGACCGGATCGTTGGTTTTTGGATTTCTCGCAATTCTGGCTTTGCGTTTTACCGGCCTGAAACTGCCAAAGCCGCGCAAATCAACTCTTTCACCCTTGTTAAGGGCATATTGTACTGTAGCCATAAACCCGTCCACCACTGCCTGGGTTTCGATCTTGGTCAATCCAGTACCTTCTGAAATAATATCAACAATATCAGCCTTTGTCATAATCTTCACCTTTCTGTTCAAAAGGTGTAAATGTATAAAAAAAGGAACGATTTTCGTTCCTGGCAAACGGATTTTCCAATCATTTTTAGCATATTATAATAATCAATAAAGAATTAAAAATCAAGAATAAAATAGTATTTCCTTATTTCCCTTTTTGATGCTTGGAACAGAAATAGGTACCCCTGTTGTTTACCTTGATCTTTTTAATTGTACCCCCGCAGATGGTACATTGTTCCCCGTCTTTAAAGAACCTTAAACAGCCGATATCTCGGGCAACAGCGCAACCCAGGCACGGACAGCAGTCGATTTGGCTGTGCCCTTTTTTACCCCGAATGAGGACGCCTCCCAGACCGGGATCGACGGCATTCAAAAGCAAAACCGTTTTAAGCGGATACTGATCGACAATCGCGGAAAATGGATAAAGCGGAGATTTCATCGTATAATTTTCTTTTTCATATAGACAAGTTCCGGGCGCAATCGCATTCCGGTAACCGGATAAAAGACGCCGGGAGCTGAAAAGAGAAATCGCTCGAATTGATAATGGTCGAGAAATAACGGATCATACCAGCGATCATCCAAAAT
>CAZSOP010000118.1:0-10199 GCA_964608385.1 uncultured Cytophagia bacterium | reverse complement strand
ATTTTGCAGCGAGAGTTCAGCAATTGAATTCACTTTGCTCAGCAACTTTATACTTATATAATCAAACAAATTTTGAGCGACTTTTGGCAAAAAGCCAAACCGGTCAATAACCTCTTTTTGCAGGTTGGTGATTTCTTCTAAGGACCTGGTTGCTGCAAGTCGTTTGTAGAGATCAACTCTTTCTGCTGATGATCTCACATAGTCTTCCGGTAAATAGGCGTTGGTGTTTATCAGTACTTTTGAATCTGTTTGGTCTTCGCGGGCATCTTTGGGTGCGGTTGGGATATTATGCTCTCTCTTGATTTCATGAATTGCTTCCTCAATAATCTTACTATATAATTCATAACCCAACGCATCGACAAAACCACTTTGTTTGGCACCAAAAATATTGCCCGCACCGCGGATCTCCAGGTCTCGCATGGCAATTTTATAACCCGACCCGAGGTGTGAATATTCCTGAATGCTTTGCAGCCGTTTAATTGCCGTCCGCGTCAGGCGCTTGAGAGGCGGAATTAAGAGATATACAAACGCCTGTTGATTCGATCGCCCAACGCGTCCGCGTAACTGATAAAGCTGGGCAAGGCCGAATTGGTCAGCACGGTTGATAATCATAGTGTTCGCGTTGGGCATATCAATTCCGGATTCAATAATCATTGTGGTAATAAGGCATTGAATTTCGCCGTTGGTAAACTTGATCATTACCCGTTCCAGCTCTTCGGCTTTCAGTTGTCCGTGCGCAATGGCGAATGACACCTGTGGCAATAGATCCCTTAACATATTGGCTATTGCATAGATGCTCTGAACGCGATTATGTACAAAAAAAACCTGACCCTTGCGGTTTATTTCATGCAAAATGGCTTCACGGATTAATTCTTTATCAACGCGGGACACCTGTGTTTTAATGGGGATTCTGTTGCTTGGAGGGGTATTGATCACGGACATATCCCGTGCTCCCACCAGGGCCATTTGCAGGGTTCTGGGTATGGGGGTGGCGGTAAGTGTGAGGGTGTCCACGTTTTTCTTAAGCATTTTCAATTTTTCTTTATGCAGCACTCCGAATTTCTGTTCTTCGTCTATAATCAACAAGCCGATATCTTTAAAATGAATCCCCCTGGACAACAATCGATGTGTACCGACAATTAAATCGATTTTTCCTGTTCTCAAATCTTCAATGATTTTCTTTTGTTGTTGTGCAGAACGGAAGCGTGAAAGCATTTCAACACGTACCGGAAAAGATTTTAACCGGTTTGCAAATGTAATAAAATGTTGCTGTGCCAGAACTGTGGTTGGCACCAGGAGAGCGACCTGTTTGTCGTTATTGATCGCTTTAAATGCAGCCCGGATTGCCACCTCTGTTTTACCAAATCCGACATCGCCGCAGATTAACCGATCCATGCTGTTTTGATTCTCCATATCTTTTTTAATCGCCTGAACCGCTTCAAGCTGATCCGGCGTCTCGTCGTACTGGAATGAGGCTTCCAGTTCACTTTGCCAAACCGTATCCCCGGCAAAGGCATATCCTTTTGCCACTCGCCGAATGGCATATAATTTTACAAGTTGTTCGGCGATTTCCTTGACATTTTCCTTTGCCCGGGTTTTCAGGCGTTGCCAGGCATTGCCGCCGAGCTTACTCAGACTCGGGATGGTACTATCCCGGGAAGAATATTTCTGCACGCAATCCATTTTTTCGAGGGGAACGTATAAAACATCGTTATCTTTATATTCAATAATTAGACATTCCCTTTCGCGGTTATAAGCGTGAATATGTTTCAGACCACGATAAATGCCAATACCATAATCGGTATGGACGACAAAATCGCCGGGGTTATATTCCAAAAGCTCACGAAAAGAAACCGAGCGGGTTTCAAGAGAATCGAGTTTTGAAAGTCGCTTGCGGTCAAAAATTTCCTGATTGGTATAGATATAGAGATGTTCTTCGGGCCATAAAAATCCTTCTGCCAGATCTATTGTATCTATTCGCACATGTGCTGTAAAGTTCTCCTCCGCGGCAATGGTTTGCATCCGTTTTGTCTGGGATTCAGAATCACAAACAATGGCTATCAGTGCATTGGGTTGAGATTTCGTCTCGAGATCTTTTTTAAATTGTTTCAAATTTGCAGAATAATGTTCTGAAACCTGCATAGACATATGATGGGTTTCATCGAAATGTGGCAGAACCGTACTAAATTCAACCGCAATTGATTTGTCCAGTTTTTCCAGCACATGTGAGGCATCCAAGAAATAGGCATGAAAATCTATCGCGTGCTTTTTTTCAAACTGGTATTTATCGATTTGTTGTAAAGTGGCCTTTTGATAGGCCTGCAGCGTTGACTTGAAAAATTGATAATCAAAAGCAAAGATGTTTACGGGTGATGAAAAAAAATCCAGAATGCTGCTGTGCAGGTCGAGTTCATTGATTCTTTCTTCGTCCATCGGTCCGGGACGTCCGGAAGCGCTCAGGGGGATAAAGGAAATCTGTTGCAAGGTCCTTGTGGATTGTTGCGTCTCCACATTAAATTGCCGTATCGAGTCGACAACATCGCCAAAAAATTCTAATCGAACCGGATATAAAGTATCATACATATAGATATCGACGATTCCCCCGCGGACGCTCATGTCTCCGGGCTGTTCTACGCGTTCTTCCCGGCTATATCCGGCGTCGACCAAATACTCTACCAGCAGATCAAAATAAAATTCTTCTTCTGTGGTCAGCGTCAGCGTCTGTTCCTGAATCTGGGCAGCAGAAGCAATTTTTTCCAGGCATGCCTCAGCGCTGGTAATGACAAGCGGATGATTGCCGGCTTTTATTGCTTTCATAGTTGACAACCGGCGGCCGATGACTGAAGCCGGCGGACCTATTTCATTCCACCTGTTTTTTGAAAGAGCGGGGAAAAAAAGCACCGGAGCCGTTGTAATTGACTTGAGTTCATCCGCGAGGCTTCTTGCCGCATCGTCATCTTGCTGAATACAAACCAGCGGGGAGTGAACCTGTTCAGAAAACAATGAAATCAGAAAAGCCGGAGCTGACCCCAGTGCTCCGGTAATGCTGATTTGTTGCCCGGATGCAACTTGATGCAAAACGGTACGATAGGAGGCGTTATTTTGAAAGCGTTGTTTAATACCATCTAATAATGAGAGCGCATTCATAAAAAGATCTAGTCCTTTATCGCTTTATAAATAAACCCATCAGCGTTCTTTAATCGTTCTTTTGCGCTTTTTTCATCCACCTGAGCCAAAATCATAACCAGTGCGGTTTTTACATGACCATCGGCTTTTTCGAGATATTCACTTGCCTCATCATAGCTCAAACCGCTAACCATCATTACGATTCGTTTCGACCGTTCCTGAAGTTTTATTGAGGTCATTTGTAAATCGACCATCATATTACCATATACCTTTCCGATCCGGATCATGCTGGTTGTGGTAATCATATTTAATACGAGCTTTGTTGCTGTCCCGGCTTTAAGTCGAGTCGACCCCATAATCACTTCGGGGCCAACCACCGGACAAATGGCAACGTCAACGTTAATATTCATTTCGCTTCTCGGGGTACACGTCACATAAAGGGTTTGGGCCCCGAGCTTGCGGGCCTGGCCTATCGCGCCGATAACATACGGCGTTCTGCGACTGGCAGCAATACCGCAGAGAACATCGTTTTTTGTAAATCCTCTCTCAAGCAGATCTTCTGCGCCTTTTTCGCTGAGATCCTCTGCGCCTTCCTGGGCCCGAATCAGTGCTTTATTGCCACCGGCAATAATTCCCTGAACCAATTCCGGGGAGACGCCAAAAGTGGGGGGGCATTCGGAAGCATCCAGCACTCCCAATCTGCCGCTGGTCCCGGCACCGACATAAAATAAACGACCGTTATTTTTAAAAGCATGCACGACGACGTGAACAGCTTTTTCGATATAGGGAATCTCGTTTTCCACTGCCAAAGGGACATTTTTATCCTGATCATTGATCATTTCCAGAATTTCTCTAACCGATTTTTTATCGATATCCTTTGTCGCTTCATTCTGTTTTTCCGTTACCAGATTCTTTATTTCATCAAATATTGTTCTCGACACGGTTTTTCCTCCTCATAATTATTCAACAGCCAGGGATTGCACCACAATTAAATATTTTTCTTCATCCTGCAAGGGAATGGATTGGCAACGCGCATTGGGAAATAAACGCTGCAGCCTGTCAATTTGTTCTGTAAACTCTTTTCCTTTAATCGTCATCAGACATCCTTTGCCGGCAAGAACGGGAACACTCCAGTACCATAATGCCGCCAGTCCGGTCACAGCCCGGGCGACCACAACATCCGCCGGCGAAGCGAGATCGGACAAAGAGAGTGTTTCCATCCGTTGGGTAAAAATTTTTGCTTTGCGGATATTCAACTCTTCGCACACCTGTTGTAGAAAAAGGGCCTTTCGCCTTTTCGATTCCACCAGAGTTATATGGCTTTCGGGATACAGAATTTTAATCGGTATTCCCGGGAAACCGGCTCCAGAGCCCAAATCCAATACATGGTCCTGTTTTGAAATTAGATCGTGGTCGACAAACCACAGAGACTCCTGGATATGTTTTGATACCAACCGATAAATATCCGCTTTGGAAACCAAATGCACTTTACCCTGCCACCGTTCAATCAATTCGACATATCGGGTAAATTGACCCTGTTGTAGAGGTGTAAAGGAACGCTCTTGAAAAAACAAGTCAAGATCGGATTTGTTTTGCGATAACATTTTTAACGTTTCACGTGAAACATTGTTTTTATTTCTGTTTTATATGCATCATCACCAACATCAAATCAGATTGCGACACACCTAAAATTCGCGATGCCTGCCCCAGGGTTCGGGGTTGTAGTCTGATCAGCTTTTCTTTTCCTTCTGTGGATAACGAGTGTATATTTTCATAATCAAATTGAGGAGGAATGATGAGATTTTCCATCTCCTTCATTTTCTCAATTTGTCGTCGCTGGCGATGCAAAAAGCCTTCATATTTGATTTCGATTTCAATTTGCTCTCGAACCTTTTGCCAAAAGCGCCAAGAGCTGGTGAAAAGCGGATGATCTATTACGCTTTCAAAGTCAATTAGCTTTATTTGAGGACGTCGTAAGAGAGCGATGACCGTTTCCGCTTCCGATATAGGCGTAGTTTGCCGCTCTTGCAAAATTGAATTAATATCATTCGGATGAATTCTATATCTTTTCAACCAGCCGGTCAGTTCTTTGATGCTTTTCTGACGTTCCCGTAGATCGCGATAATACTGATCCGCGATCAACCCATAAGCGTGTCCGTATTTAAAAAGACGCAAATCGGCATTGTCCTGTCGCAATAACAGGCGGTGTTCTGCAAGCGAAGTGAACATGCGATAGGGTTCGGTTAATTCTTTGGTGACCAAATCATCGATCAGTATTCCAATATAGGCTTCAGAACGATCGAGAACAAACGGTGGCTGGGACTGAAGTTTCAGAACGGCATTGATCCCGGCGATTAATCCCTGAGCTGCGGCTTCCTCATATCCGGACGTGCCGTTGATTTGTCCGGCAAAATATAGATACTCAACGAGCTTGGTTTCCAGGGTGGATTTTAATTGTGACGGTGGAAAATAGTCATATTCGATAGCATAGGCCAGCCGGGTAATGCGCGCTTTTTCCAAACCCGGAATGGTATGCAATGCGTTGATCTGTATATCTTCCGGAAGGCTGGAGGAAAATCCGTTAACATAATATTCCCGGGTTTGCCGTCCTTCCGGCTCGAGAAAAATCTGATGACTTGTCTTGTCGGCAAAACGGTGAATTTTATCTTCAATCGACGGACAGTAGCGCGGTCCGATGCCTTGGATCATTCCGCCAAACAGGGGAGAGCGGTCGAGGCCGGATCGCAAGATATTATGTGTTTTGCTGTTCGTCTGTGTCAGGTAGCAGGGGCTTTGCTCAACCTCGATAGATTCATGTTTATGAGAATAGGGCACAGGATTCGGATCACCGGACTGTTCTTTTGTTAACGAAAAATCAATGCTCTTGCCATCAATGCGTGGAGGCGTTCCTGTTTTCAGGCGGCCAACGGTAAAGCCGGCTTTTTTCAGGCGCTCGGAAAGGCCGTGAGACGCGGGTTCACCGGCGCGTCCGCCGGATAAGGATGTTAATCCAATAAAGAGCGTTCCATTTAAAAATGTTCCGGAAGCAAGAATAACCGCTTTAGCGGAAATCGCCGTACCGATATCCGTCACGACCCCTTTAATTTTTCCTTTTTCAATAATCAGATCGACAGCCTGACATTGGCGTAAGCTGAGGTGGTCCTGATTTTCCAAACTCTCTTTCATGCGCATAGAATAATCAATTCGATCATTTTGAGAACGCGGAGACCATACAGAAGGACCCTTTGATGTGTTTAACATGCGAAACTGAATACCGCTGTCATCCGCCACCTCGCCCATTTGACCTCCCAGGGCATCAATTTCCTTGACCAGGTGTCCTTTGGCCAGCCCGCCGATGGCCGGATTACAGGACATCTGGGCGACGGAAAAAAGATTCATGCTCAAAAGCAAGGTTCGGGCTTTCATGCGCGCTGCTACCAGAGCAGCTTCACAACCGGCATGTCCCCCTCCGATAACAATGACATCAAAGCGATAATCCTCTGATTCAATTGTGGAAAAATGTTGTTTTGTTTCACGTGAAACCATTTACTTGCCAATACAAAAAGAGGTAAAAATATCATTTAAAATATCTTCTCGCGTAACATGTCCGGTTATCGAACCGATATGATCAAGAGCGCGATAGAGGTCGGCGACAACAAATTCTGAAGAAAAGTTCTGTTTCAAGGAAGCCAGAGCATTTTCCAGTTCTTTCTGCGCTTGCAGCAATTCCTGTTGATGACGCTTTCGGGTGATAAAAAAAGTCTGTCCCGCCGCCGAATGTTTTTGGTAAATAAGATGGTAAAGAATCTCTTCAAGTTTCTCGATCCCCTTTCCGCTTTTCGCAGAAAGTGAGACCATGGCGTCCGGTGAAAAAAGTTTCAATTTATCTGATTCGATGTTCTGCTGCAGATCATTCTTATTAAGAACAAATATCTTTGGAACCGTCCAGGATGCGGATTCCTGTAAAAGTCTTTTGTCCTCCGGCTGTAATGTTTCATGGGCATCAAAAATAAAAATTAAAATGTCGGATTGGTCGATGGCTTTTTGAGCCCTGGAGATACCGAGCGCTTCAATTTGAGAATGGGTCGGCCGCAAACCGGCGGTATCGATTAAATTAAATAAAATGCCACGGATGTCAATTTGTTCCTGCAAGGTGTCACGAGTGGTGCCGGGCTCTTCTGTTACGATGGCACGATCGGCTCTCAATAGACTATTTAATAAACTGGATTTTCCAACATTTGGGCGGCCGATAAGGGCGGCATAAACACCCTCCTGCAAAATACGACCCATTTGAAAGGAAGAGAGCAAATTCCGTATTTCTACTATTATAGTAGTGGTTTTATGAATAAAATCATTGCGGGAAACAAACTCTACATCTTCTTCGGCAAAATCCAGCTCAAGCTCGAGCAGCGCACATTGTTCCTTTAAATAGGTTCGTATTTGCAACAGCTTTTTGGATAAATGTCCGTGCAGGTTTTCCAGCGAAAGTTGTGCGGCGGACTGCGATTTGGAAGCAATAAGAGCATCGAGCGACTCTGCCTGCACCAAATCTATTTTGCCGTTTAAAAAAGCTCGTTTTGTAAATTCCCCCGGTTCCGCCAGCCGCGCCCCGTGGTCGAGCAAAAGGTCTACTATTTTATGAAGAGTATAAAAACTGCCATGACAGTGGATTTCAACAATATCCTCTCCGCTAAAGGAATGAGGTGATTTAAATTTTACCATCAAAACATCGTCGACCGGATTCCCGTCAACATCGATGACCGAAAAGAGCTGCAGCGATTGAATGTCGCTTTGCCGCCACTTTTTCTTCTGCACAACCAGTCTTTCAGCCAGCAAATAAGAGTTGTTGCCGCTAATTCTGACAATCCCAATTGCGCCGCGTCCGGGCGGGGTGGCAATGGCAACAATGTTATGATCGAACGACATAGTATATCCATACAAAAGAAACGCCCTGCTGGTAAAGCCGGGCGTATATTCAGTCGAGCTATAATCGCTTTTTCTTAACCTCTTTTTCTTCTTTGCCGGGTTCTTTAATTAAATACTTTTGTTGCAGAATCGACAGAATATTGAATAGAGCATAGTACAGATTCAGTCCTGATGGAAAACGGTTAAAAAGAAGAGTAAGAAAAATCGGCATGAGATAAACCATCGCTTTTTGTTTGGGGTCTGTCGTGGTCATTTTTTGTTGCAAAAGCATGGTTGCCCCCATTATCAAGGGAAGAATATTAACCATATCTCCATACAACGGAATACTGAAAGGCAGTGTGGCAATCGTATCCGGCGCAGACAAATCGTTAATCCAGAGGAAAAACCCCTCTCCACGAAGTTCGATGGTGGAACGAAAAACGATAAACAATCCCCATAACAGGGGCATTTGTAACAGCATCGGCAAACAGCCGCCGAGCGGGTTTACTCCCTGTTCTTTATATAATTTCATCGTTTCTTTGTTCATCCGCTGAGCATCTTTGCCATATTTTTCACGCAATTCATTGAGCTTGGGGGCAAGCGATTGCATCTTTTTCATGGAAACATAGCTTTTATGAGTCAGGGGATAAACCAGAATCTTGATCAAAAAGGAAAAAAGGATAATTACAATACCATAGTTTGGAATAAAATTATGAATATACTTAAAGGTCCAGAGAATGGCATGACTAAAGGGTTGTATAATTTTAGCTCCGAAATCCATCGCTTTTTCAAGATTGACCTGATAGGCTTCCAGAACATCTACATCCAGAGGTCCGAAATAGACTGTGAATTGCTGCTGTTCCAGGCGATTGTTGAGATAGGGCATAACCAGTTGAATATTAAATTTTTTCCATTCTTCCCGGTTTTCAGTAATGGGTATTTTTTCTCCGTAGACATTGGCACCGGTTCCGCTTTTTTCTCTTGGAATAATGGCGAGCATAAAATATTTTGTGCGCGCTGCAATCCAGTTGATGGTTCCTTTTTCGGTACGCCATTCACCATTGGGTTTATACCCCTTTTCCACATCTTCTCCTGCGGAGACGATCGCTTTGGCATAATACATATCATCTTCAATGCGTTTTTCCGTGGGAAGCAATCCGGCGGGAGCATTTATAAAATAAGATTTATCGGCAACCATATCCCCCATATTTTTTAAGGTCACATTCATGTCAAAAGCATAGTACTGATTTTTAAAAACAAACTCCTTTTCAATGACCTGGTTGCCATCGAGGCTGGTACGGAAGAGCAATCGCCTTTCGTCGTTTCCGGATAGAACAATATCCGATTGGCGGTCGGTGGTAAAACTCCAGTTGCGCGTCTGAATGGTATCTCCTGACGGGTTCACAAAACTGATACCAAGGGTTCCGTAAGCATCATCCGGCAACATTTGTAAGGGTTGGTTATTCGGACCATCGTAATCCTTAAACACCCATTCAATTAAGGAAGCGCCTTGGCTGCTAAAAACCGCACTGTAATGCTCGCTTTCGACCCGGATCGTTTTTTCAGGTAATTCGTCCGGGACCAGGGAAGGTGTGCCCATTTGGGTCACATTACGCTGTGTCGGTTGTAGCGGGTCGCTTTGTTCACCGAAAGCGCTTATATCAGGGGTTTCTTCCGGTTCGGTCTTTACCGGGGGAACCGCTATACTATCCGGGTTTGTCTGTGCGGTTTCAAGAGCGCGTTTTTGTGCTATTTCCTGTTTATAGACATCTGGAAGAAAAATTTTTTTATACAGGGGGGTTTGTACAAAAATGAGTACCAGACCGATCAGAAGAAAAGCGATAATGGTTCTCTTGTCAAAATCCATAATTCTTTATCCTCGCGTGTTTATACTGGATCATATCCTCCTTTGCAGAAGGGGTTACATCGTAAAAGGCGATAAATACTTTTCAGCAGTCCTTTTAAAGCGCCGTATTTTTCTATAGCCTCAATAGCATAAGACGAACAGGAAGGATAGAAACGACAGGAATTGGGTAACAAAGGGGATAACAAGCGCTTGTAGAAAACAATAATAAAAATGAGACTTTTTTTGAAAAATCTATTCACTATATTTTCTCTCAAAAAAAAAATGAACATTACTCATGATGGATGTAAAATCGTTCCTGAGG
>CAZSOP010000117.1:0-10203 GCA_964608385.1 uncultured Cytophagia bacterium | reverse complement strand
TCTTGGCGTTTTCTCAGCGGTTAAAAAAGTACTCATTATTCGGAAGAACCAAAATTGTATCATTAAAATGCATGTTTTTGGCGATATACTGTGTTTTTACGAATTTTAAAGCGTTGGAACGGGAATTAATTATTTTACAAATTTTTCCTGGCGTATCTTTGTGATCTCTGCGGATTATATCAATCACTGAAAACAAACAGCACGGATTCTCGCAGACACGGGTATGCCTGATCACCACACCTGTATAACATCATTGATAATCACAAACAACATAATAGCGAGAAGGACCACCATACCGATCTGCTGGATAACCATACGGACGCGTACGGAGAGCGGTCTGCGCATCACCGCTTCGGTACCGAGAAGCAAAAGATGGCCGCCGTCGAGAACCGGTATCGGCAACAGATTGAGAATGCCGAGATTCAGACTGATCAGAGCGGTAAAAATAAAGAGATTTCCCATGCCGCTTTTGGCCGACTCTCCGGCCATCTGGGCGATGCGAATGGGGCCTGCAAGTCCTTCCTTGGCCGACACTTGGCCGCTAAAGAGCAATCCAAATGCCTTGAACATCATTTTTGTCAGATTCCAGGTATTGCTGAAACCGAACCCAATCGATTCGAAAACGCCGGCCGGAACCATTTCAGTTTTCGGACTGATGCCGATCATATAAACAGCCTCTCCCAGCTGGTTTTCGACATATCGCGGCGTAATGGTGGCGTTAAATGTCTCTCCGTTCCGCTTCCACTCGATCTCCACAGCACCCCGGGAATGGTTGTGGATGTTCCTGGTGACATCTTGCCAGGTTTTGATGGGCTGCTCGTCCACCCGGGTAATCACATCACCGGATTGCAACCCGGCCTGCATGGCGGGATAATCTTCAATAACATCCTCCACCACAGGACCCACGGGTTTTGGCACGCCCTGAAAATAAACGCTAAAGCCGAATATAATAACGGTAAGCAAGATATTGAACAACGGTCCGGCAGCGATGACCATGGCACGGACGCCCAGCGGTTTGGACATAAATTCGTGGGGTTCACCCTTGATACCGTCTTCGTCCAGGCTCTCATCGATCATGCCGGACATTTTCACATAGCCGCCAAAGGGAACGGCGGATATACAATAATCGGTATCCCCGATTTTTTTGCCGATAAGACGGGGCGGAAAGCCGAGGGAAAAGCGTTCCACCCGGATACCCGATAATTTGGCAAAGATAAAATGCCCGAGCTCATGAAAGAAAATCAATACGCCCAGAACAAAGATAAGGGGAATGATATAAGACAAAAGTGTATTGGCAATCGTCAGCATTTTATTTCCTTATAGTTTCACGATAGTGCATCAACTCACAGCCTGACAGACCAGGCGACGGGCAGCTTTATCGCTTTGCAAAAGATCGTCGATATTGGGAGCGGCCTGATAGTCTATGGTTTTGAGTGCTTGTTCGATCAAAACAGGAATCTGATCAAAGTTGATTTTTCGGTTTAAAAAAAGGTCGACCGCAGCTTCGTTGGCACCGTTAAGGACTGCCGGGGCATTTCCCGCCTGGGCAACCGCTTCATAGGCCAGATCAAGGCAGGGGAATTTTCTTCGGTCCGGCTCTTCAAATGTCAGCTCCTGAAGCGAGGCGACATCAAGTCGAGAATAGGTTGCCGGCAAACGCTGCGGAAAACTCAGTGCCAGTTGAATGGGAATCCGCATATCGGGTAATCCCATTTGTGCCTTGATGGAGCCATCGCAGAACAGCACCATGGAATGTATGATCGATTGCGGATGAATAACCACCTTGATGCGATCGGCTGGCATCCGGAACAGCCAGCGGGCCTCGATTATTTCCAATCCCTTGTTCATCATGGTGGCTGAATCGATGCTAATTTTTTTTCCCATACTCCAGTTGGGGTGCTTTAACGCTTGTTCTACGGTAATTTCGCTGAATTGTTCCACTCTGGTTTGTCTGAACGGTCCGCCTGAAGCGGTGAGAATGAGCTGTTCCACGGATTTTTGCTCTTCGCCGAACAGACATTGAAAAATGGCGCTGTGTTCGCTGTCGATCGGCAGGATAGCGGCCTGTTGCTTTTCCGCTTCCGCCATGATATGCGCACCGCCGATAACCAGTGTCTCCTTGTTTGCCAGCGCAACATCTTTGCCGCGGTTGAGGGCGCGACAGGTGGGAACAAATCCGGCCGCACCGACGATGGCGTTGACCAGAAGATCATAATCGCTCTGTTCAGCCAGGTCGATGAGTGCCGACGGCCCGCAAAAAATCTCCACACCGTGGGCTTTTAACCGGCGTCGTTGTTCCGCATCGGGTTCGGTACCGGTTATAGCCACCATTCGGGGCCTGAATATTGCCGTATCGTCGATAAGTTTTTCGACCTGTGTGTGCGTTGAAAGCGCGGTCACGCTCAGATGTTGCGGCAACCGCGATACGACATTTAGACAATTTTGTCCGATAGAGCCGGTAGCACCCAGAATGGTCAGATTTTTGTTTCGTTCAGTTTTTTTGCCAGGTTGCATTCTTGTTGTGAAAGATCCATTTTATGAAAGGATGCATTAAAATTGTCTTCAAATCCCTGCAGCAGGGCAGCGGCGACGCTTTCATAGGTCAGCGGCTGCGGACTGAGATCATTGAGACAGGTGGTCTGTTTTTGCATAAAGGCTTTGACCGCATTTTTCCATTTTTCATTTCCTTTTGTCAGATAAAAAGGCAAATCCGCATGTCCGGGACCGATCAATATAGAGCCATGCTGCAGAACAGCGGCGTCAAAATGACGCTGGGCGCTTCCCACCAGTTTTTTGCCCTGGTAGTTGATCTCGTACTGGATCGAGGTGGCATAACAAAGAGAAGAAAAATCTCCGCGGGAATAATTTGCTGAATTTTTTTTTGCATGTTCGAATTCAGTACGGATATCGAGATAACGCAGTCCGGCAAGGATGGCGCGGCTGATTTGTTCATAGACGGTCATAATTTTTTCGCTGTAATAAGGACTGGATTTGGGAATAACAACGGCATAGGTGATTTCTTCAGCGTGAAGCACGGCGCGTCCGCCGGTGGGACGATGCACCACATCGATGCCGGCTTTTCTGCATTTCGACAAATCGATTTCTGTAATCGCCTGGTGATAACCGAGGGAGATCGCCGGGGGGCTCCATCCATAGAGCCGCAGTGTGGGGGTTGAATTGTCGATCTGCTTTGCCATGGCGGTATCGATGGCCATGTTAAGGCTGCCGGACAAATGGCCTGATTGAATATAGCGCCAGGAGTGATTTACAGATTCATCAGGCACCGATAATACCCCGATTCGAAGCATTGATAAAAGAGATAACGTATTCGAGTTCGCTGCTCTTTTTCGTTTCGGCATTCAGTTTTTTCAGCGCCTGGCTGACATTGAGCTTTGAACGGTAAATGTTTTTATAGGCATCTTTGAGCTGGGCGATGACCTGACGGTCGAATCCCCGGCGCCGCAGACCGATAATATTCAAACCGGCAAATTTAACCGGTTCATGGGCGCAAAGTATATATGGAGGTACATCTTTGGTGACACGAAGACCGCCCCCGACCATACAATGGGCGCCGATATGACAAAACTGATGTATAGCCGTCGAACCGCCGATGATACTCCAGTCATTGATATGTACATGCCCTCCCATCTGCACGGCATTGGCGATAACAACGTTATCGCCCACAAAGCAGTCATGCGCCACATGGGCATAGGCCATTAAAAGGGAGTTTTTCCCGATTCGGGATTTTTTAGAGTGCAGCGTTCCCCGGTTAAGGGTACAAAACTCTCTTATTGTGGTCTGGTCACCGATTTCAAAATGGGTTTCTTCTCCGGAAAATTTGAGGTCTTGTGGCAGGGTGGCCACCACCGCCCCTTTATGGATATGGCATTTATTGCCGATACGGGCACCGTCGGCGATATAGACGTGGGAGTCGATGCGGGTTTCATCACCGATGACAACGTTGCCTTCGATGATGGTATAGGGCCCGACGGAAACCCGGTTGCCGATTTTAGCTGTTTTATCTACAATCGCGGTGGGATGGATTTCGCTCACTTTTTTTTCCTCTCGGCTTGATCTCTGTCGACAATAGCAGCCATCAGATCGGCTTCGCAAACCAGGTCGTCATCGACATAGGCGCGTCCGCTGATTTTGCAGATCGATCGCCTTAATGTACCCATTTCAACCTCATAACGAAGGGTATCGCCGGGGGTCACTATTTTGCGAAAACGCACATTATCGATACCGCTGAACAGCACCCATTTTTTGTCTGGTTCGGTTTCGGCGTTGAGAAGCAGAACACCTCCGACCTGGGCCATGGCTTCGATAATGAGAACACCGGGCATAACCGGACGGCCGGGAAAATGTCCCTGAAAAAAAGGTTCGTTCGTGGTTACATTTTTAATCCCGACGACATATTCTTCCGGCACGAGATCGATGATGCGATCGACGAGCAAAAAGGGATAACGGTGCGGTAAAACTTTGGAAATCGCTTCAGCATCGAGGACGATATTTTTATGGTCGCGCATATGAAATTTGCTCTTGATGAGCTTTTTCTTGTATTCCTTGCGAATCAGCTTGACCAGTTCGGCATTGGCGCCATGTCCGGATCGCGCAGCCATAACGTGAGCCTTGAGGGGCATTCCCAACAGAGCCAGATCTCCGATGAGATCAAGAGCTTTATGGCGTACCGGTTCATTGGGATAGCGCAGTTCTTTACCGTTGAGGATACCGTTTTTATGCAGGCTCACCTTGCTGTCGATATTGAAGAGCCGGCGCAATTCATCCAGTTCTTCGTTGTTCATTTCCTGATCGACGATGACCACGGCGTTATCGAGCGCACCGCCGGTAATCAAACCGGATTTACGCAGCTCTTTAACCTCGTGCAAAAAGCAAAAAGTGCGCGATGCGGCGAATTCGGTTACAAACTCTTCCGGCAGGGAATACATGGAGGTATATTGGGTTCCCAGGGCCGGATTTTTATAGTCAACCATAAAGGTAATACGAAATTCATCGGATGGAAAAACAACGATATCAATTCCCTTTGAGGGATCGGAATAGGCAATGGTTCTGTCGATAACGAGATAATCTTTGGGAGAGTCTTGTTCGAGAAAATCAGCTTTAAGCAGGACTTCAACGAACGGCAGGGCGCTGCCGTCGCCGACGGGGGGTTCATTGCCGTCGACCTGGCAGAGGATATTATCGATTTCCAAACCACTGATCGCGGCAAGCACGTGTTCGACGGTATGTATTTTAACATCTCCGATGCCGATGGTGGTGCCGCGTGATATATCGATCACATGTTCCACATCGGCCGGAATTTTGGGTGAATCCTTGATATCGACCCGTTTGAAAACAATGCCGCTATTGGCCGGAGCCGGCATGAAGGTAATGGAGGTCTTGTTACCGGTATGCAAACCGATTCCCGAATAGGTTGCTGTTTTCTTGATGGTTCTTTGGTTTTTTATCATTTATGCTTCTCCTCCCTGATCGGACTTGCGCTCCAGTTCCGCAAGTCTGGCCTCCAGTTGTCCGACGCGTTTCAACAATTGGGGAATTTTGGCCGCACCTGCCTGTTCGCGTTTAACCCGAATGTGATGGCGTGCCGGGGTACCGGTGAGAAACTCGCCGGGAGCGGCGTCCTTGGTAATACCGGCCTGAGCCCCGACAATAACGCGGTCGCCGACACGGATATGACCGATAAAGCCGGCCTGACCACCGACGCGGACATAATTGCCGATACGGGCACTGCCAGAAATCCCGGTCTGGGCGGCAATGGCGGTATGTTCCCCCACCTCTACATTGTGGGCGATCATAATGAGGTTATCCAGTTTGGTGCCTTTACCGATCCGGGTTTCACCCAGGGCGGCACGATCGATGGTGGTATTGGCGCCGATTTCAACATCATCATCGATCCGCACACTACCCACCTGAGGAATTTTGTGGTATGCGCCCTCTTCAAAAGCAAAACCGAATCCGTCCGCTCCGATAACGGCGCCCATATGAATGATAACGCCTTTGCCGAGGGTGCACCGTTCGCGAATGCAGACATTGGCATAAATAACAGAGTCTTTGCCGACACCGACATGGTCATCAATGACGACACCGGGATAGATAAAGACATTATCACCGATGCGGCATTCACGGCCGATGACGGCATAAGCGCCGATGCGCGCATTTTTACCGATTTTGCTGTTATCACCAATAATTGCCGTTTCATGTACCCCTTTTCTGAGCGTCGGTTCAGCTGCATAAAAACGCTGCGTCAGTTTCAGAAAAGCGAGATAGGGATTATCGACGCGTACAAAAGTTTTATTCATTGGCGGAAGATTGCGATCCACCAGAATGGCACTGGCGTTGGTCGATTCGGCGTACTTTATATATTTGGGATTGGCAATAAACGTCAACTCACCTGCATTGGCCTCTTCGATTTTGGCGAGACCGGTAATCTCTACAGACGAGTCGCCCTCTATTTCGGCACCCAACCATGCCGCGATATCGGACAATGGCAGTTTCATACCCGTTCCTTTTAAAATATATTTTTAAATGTAGGTAAAAAAGAGAGGAAAGTCAAGGTTGTATCTGAACTTGTGCAATAGACTGGTTACATTCGGCAACACGCCGGACCTGGTCTGAGTGGTTTTATCTTTCCGGACGGACATGACCGGCGACATCACCTGACGGTGACGGATCTGCAGCGAATATGGAGGTGCATATAATCCGGGTTCACCATACCTGCCGTCACCGCCGGCACAGCAATGTCTACGGGCCCCGGCGGGACTGTATCAAAAGAGTTGATAAAAAGAATTGATAACCCAATGATATCAAAATCTGTGCAAGAATATTCACCATCACTCTGGATTTAGGCCCGGCTAAAACCGCAGAGAACGCTGAGAAACGCTGAGAAAGAATCAAACATCCTGTTGATTGGCCATTGGTTGTTTGATGGCTTTTTTAGTCAATCTGTAAAATATTTAGAAGAATCTCTACCATCAAAAATGATATCTTTCATTTCTTTAATCTTTTCTCTGCGCCCCTCCGAGTCCTCGGCGGTTTTTAATCCTTTAGAAACCTAAAAATAGTACTATTGATACTTTTGATACAGCCTCGTTAAAACCGGAGACAACCCTGATAAAAAGTAATTAATTGTTGCTGCTTTCCAGACCTTTTTCAAGTTCTTCGAGAACCAGCTCGGTTAGATCGGGTTGGTTTGGGCTGGCATAGACGATATTTGCAGAAACGGTGTCAAAAATAAAATCAAATTTTTCGTCCTCTCCCACCTTGGCGATAGCGGCATTGATTTTATCCAGAACCGGTTGCATAATTTCCGCTTCTTTTTTAAAGATTTCACCGTTTTGACCCCATTTGGTCTGCTGGTATTGCTGAATCTCCTGATAGAGTCTGCGGATTTCGTCCTGTTTTTCTTTTTTGCGTTCTTCGCTCAACAGCAGGCTTTGCGATTCGAGCTGTTCGGTCAGTTCCTGCAAGCGGCGTTGCATTTCGCGGCCTTCGGCTTCCCATTCTTTGTTGATTTTATCCAGTCGTTCCTGGGCATCCTGGGCTTCTTTAAAATCGGCCAGAATTTTTTGGGAATTAATATAGCCGAGTTTTTGAGCCATGGCTGAACCGGTAAAGAGCAGTGCAGCAAGACAGATAGTGATGATGAGATGTGATTTTTTCACGATTTCCTCCACGATTTATGATGTTGTTAAAAGCTTCTTCCGAAAACAAAGTGCATTTTCCATTTAGGATCCGGATTACCGTTGGAATCGATACGGTCGAATCCATATCCATAATCAAAGCCGATGATACCGATCATGGGCATAAAGACGCGCCCGCCGATACCGACCGACCGTTTCATGGTAAAGGGATCGGCGCGTTTAAAATCGGACCAGGTATTTCCGGCTTCAGCAAAGAGGAGGCCGAAAATGGTTGGATTGGGGGCAATGGGAATACGGATTTCGGCGGTATATTTGAGCATGGCTTTGCCGCCATCTGCGATGACTGCATATCCGGCCAGGGGATCGTCGTAACCGCGCAGCGGTGTTGAGCGGGAAAGCCCGTCTCCGCCCATAAAAAAGAGCTCGAGATAGGGAATGCGGGGATTCTTGCCCATGCCTTCCATATAGCCGGCCTGAAAACTGGTATAAAGCACCAGCTTCCAAAAGGAGGGCGTAAACCAGTCCATTCGCAGGGTATGTTTATGATAGTCGACGTTGCCGCCGAGCATGAGGCCGGCGAATTCAGTGGTCAGGGTAAATTCGGAGCCGGCGGTTGGAAATTCAGGGCGATCGAGGCTGTTACGGGTAATGATCTGGGTGATGCTGCTGCTGATCAGGGGCCAGTCTTCGGTGACGATACCATTGGGATTGCTGTCGATATAGTACTGGTTAAAATCGGACAAGGCGGTACGGTCGAGGCGATAAATCCAGTCGCCGCGAAAAAAATTATCGGGCCAGCGAAGCCGGCGTCCGAGTCGTAACGAACCGCCGCGGCTCATCTGTTTATAGCCGATGTAATAGGGTTCGCGTTTGGTATAATAAACGCTGAATCCAGCAAGCGTCGGGGTATCCAGGAGCCAGGGTTCGGTAAAGCCGAAATTGTAGGAACGGTAATAACGGCCGAAATTGGCATCGACACTGACGCGCTGACCGTTACCGAAAAAGTTCGCCATGGCAACACCAACGCTGCCGATGAGCTTGTCGCGTTCGCTCCAGCCGGCGGACATGTTGGCGGTATCGGTTGATTTTTCCTCGACTTCAATCTCAAGATCGATCTTGTCTTCATCAACCGGCTGGACTTTGGGTTCGACGTTGGCGAAATAATTCAGCATCCAGACATCCCGCTGGCTGCGTTCCAGCAGGGCGCGGCTGAAGGTATCGCCGGGAAGAACGCGCAGTTCACGTCGAATCACTTTTTCGTTTGTACGCGTATTACCGCTAATATGAATTTCATTGATCTTGGCCTGCTTGCCTTCGGAAACGAGAAACTGTATATCGATCTGATTGCTGTCGCCGAGCATCTCTTTGGGCGCGACTGAAGAATAAATATAGCCGCGGTCATAATAGAGACTGCCGATTTTTTCAAATACCGCTTTGTTCAGTTTTTCCCGGCTATAGATATCCCCCTTTTGAAAATCGAGCTGCATTTCAAGGTCCTGATTGGAAAAGAGTTCATTGCCTTCCCAGGAAATATCGCCGAAGAGATACTGAGTGCCTTCATAGACCCAGATATCGATAAACATATCGTCCTTCTCTTCATTGTAATAAAGAGAATCCCGCATAATTTCGGCATCGCGGTAACCGTTATTCTGATAAAACGCTATGACCTTTTTCAGGTCTTGGCGATATTTTTCGCGGTCAAAATCGGCTCCGCGCCACCAGGTATCTTCCTTGATTTCGTCGAATTGTTTGCGCAGTTTATTATCGGTAAAGGCTTTATTGCCGAAAAAGTTGATCTCCTTGACCTGAACTTTTTTCCCTTCGTTGAAAACAAACCGAACGATCACCCGACTCGAATCGACCACGCCGGAGCGTTGTTCGGTCTCTACCTCAGCAAGCAGAAAGCCTTTTTCTTTGTATTTGTCCAAAAGATTATTTTTGCTTCGTTGCAGCAGACCGGGACTGATCACCTGGCCGGTATAGAGATTGAGTATCTCTTCTATATCATCTTTTTTCAGCTTTTTGTTGCCTTCGAGTTCGATTTTTTCAAGACGCGGATATTCCTCCACTTTAACAGTGAGATAGACGCCTTCTGCAAGTTCCCGGTCGACGATTACCTGAATATCGGAAAAAAGATCCATACGCCAGAGCTGACGGATGGCATCTTGAATACCTTCTCCGGTAATTTCGGTCCCGGCGGTAAGACCCGAGCTGAGACGAATAACATTTGCATCTGTTGTTTCGTTGCCTTCGACGGAAACACCGAGGATGCGAATCTGTTGCTGTTGTGCAAGCAGAGCTGTGGTCAGCAACAGGCAGATTAATAGTAGAGAAATTTTTCTGGACAAATAATACATGACCCTCTCAGAATTTAAATTTATGAATTTATTAATTTTTTACGATAATGTAAAGTAAAAACTGACATCGAGTACACTTGATCCTAAAATGGAAACCAGTGTCTTAACATGATGCGTTTATCCTCTCGATTTTCGTACATTAAACTGTTATAGTTGTACTCAAGTTCCAACCAAAGTTGCGGTTTTAT
>CAZSOP010000116.1:0-10223 GCA_964608385.1 uncultured Cytophagia bacterium | reverse complement strand
TGGGTGTTGTCTGTTTTTTTAGTCTATTGAGACGTTCCGTCTATTCCTTTGAAGAGAAATTCAGAATTAATAAACATCTTCACCTTCACCTGTAAGAATATCAAAGAGTTCTTTTGGATTCCGGCTTGCAAGCAGGCGGTTGCGCAGGGTTTGATCGCTTAATTTGCGGCTGATTTGAGAGAGAAACTGCAGAAATGGCGAGTGTTTGGTTTTCGGGGTCAAGATCAGCACAAAGATTCGCGATGGTTTGCCATCGATGGAACCGAAATCGATTCCTTCCTTTTTAATACCGACGGCACAAACAATTTCAGACACCGTGTCGGTGCGGCCGTGGGGAATGGCAATGCCATGCTCCATGCCGGTTGACATGGTTTCTTCGCGATCCCAGATTGCCTGCCAGGCCTGATCAAAATCTGCAATCTTGCCGGCTTTTTTCAGTTTGCGCAAAAGTTCTTGAAGAACGGCCTTTTTGTTTAATGCGGAAAGTTCGGGAATGATCACATTCGGGTTCAGATGTTCGCATAATTTATATTTCATTCCTCCCTTGTCGGTTGATTGCAGCAGTTTTTTGCCTATTATCTCCTTATCGAACGGTTTTTGCAGTCCCTGGATGGTTTTTTCCAATTCTGCAATCGCTTCGTACATGATGGTGTTGATCAGCGGAATTTCCGAGTCGTCGATTTGAAAGATCAGATTTTTGGGTTCCTGGATATAGTTGATAATCACGTTTTCCTTGCGCATCTGGTATTGCTGGCGTTCGAGATCGATCAGACTGACAAAAAATCCTTCGAATTCAAATGTTTTGAGCACTTTGGTAGAGAGGAGGGCGGTTATTTCTTCGGTTGGAAAGGGGAATGAGAGTTTTGTATTTTCCTTTGTTTTAACCGATTTTCGCGTGCCGCGTTTCGGACTTTGAATTAGGTTGACCAGCACCGGCGGTGCCGCCATAGTTGTGATCAATACCATGAGAACGGAGACGCCGAACAATTTGGGTTCAAAAGCGCCTGCGGCCAGACCGACACCGGCCATAATAAGCGCAACCTCTCCGCGCGGCAGCATACCGACGCCGATGCGGATGGCACCGCGGAGGTTAAAATTAAAAAAGAGCGAGGGAATTCCGGAACCGATCACTTTGGCGAAAATAGCAATAAGCGAATAAATCAATCCAAAAATCAATAGTGGTGCAGAACTGATGGCGCTAAAATCGACCAGCATACCCATTACACAGAAAAATATAGGTATGAGAAAATGATAGATGAAATGCAATTGATCTTGTACCACATGGTTGATATCGGTTTTTGACAGGGACAATCCCATAACATAGGCACCGATAATCATGGCAAGTCCCACCTGTTCGAAAAAACCGGAGAGGAGTAGAGCCAGGCTCAGCGCCATGACGGCGATTGCGGTTTTGCCCCGGCATTTTTTCAGAATACTGCTGATTTTACCGGCAATGGTCAAACCCGTAAATGTGACGATGAGCCAGATACCGATGGCGCGAACTGCGATAAGATTGATATCGAACCAATTGATGATACCACCCGCCTGGGAAACGCTGATAACGCCGAGGACGATAGCGAGGACGATAATGCCGAGCACGTCATCAATGACGGCTCCGGCAAGGATGGTGACGCCTTCCGGAGAAGCAATTTTATGTTTTTCAGATAAAATTCGTGCGGTGATGCCTACCGATGTCGCTGAGGAGATCGCCCCCAAAAACAGGGCGGCCGGATGCATAAATCCTATGGAGCGACCAAGAACGTATTCTCCGAAAAAAACCATGGTCAGATCACCGAGGGCAAATGAAAAGAAAACCCCGCCAATACCCACAGCGACGCCGGCGCGATAGAATCGCTTGAATAAATTTATATCGGTTTCCAGGCCGACCATGAATAAAAGTAAAATAGCGGCAACGGAGGCAAAACCATATAATTCGGGAGAAATGGGAAAAGAAGCGGAATGAACAGGGAAAATACCGTGCTCAAAGCCATAAATCGATATGCCGCCAAGGGCATAGGGGCCGATCAGCATTCCTGCGGAAAGTTCACCAAGAACGGCCGGAATGTTCACACGCTCGAATAATCGTCCACCGATTTTTGCAGCGATCGTGATCAAACCCAATTGAATGGCCAACATCATCATCCGGTGCGTCATATTGGTTTCGGCAGATGCCGATTCCGATGTAATCGCCAGTGCAATGGCTGGTAAAAAAAGAAAAAACATGGAGAATCGTAAGGTTTTTTTTCTAAACAGCATCACTCTTATCTCTCCCGTCTGTGTAGAAATAAAAATGCCGGCTATCTATGAATAAACAACCGGCACAAAAATAGTAATTTTATAAAAACGTGTCGGATTGCAGGCTTGGATAATAAACAGGGTACAACAAAATCAAACCGTGATCATCAGATTCGACGAACGGTTGATCCTGCTAAATAAATACTTGTCGATAAAACCTTCCCAGCCGCTTTTATCAGATCATGTCCTTTAGGATCAGGAACCTGACGGCAAAGCGGTCATGGTGAAAACCATCACAAAGAGGGCAACCGTTTCGATGACGCCGAGAACCATGATATAGTTACCAAAGCCTTTTCCGGTTTCGGCAAGGGCATCGGCTGCTTTGGCACCGGCTTTACCCTGCATAAAAGCGGACATAGCCATTGCGATTCCGGCGAAGAGCCCCACCACCAGTTGGTGCAGATAGGTTTCCGGCGGAAGATTAGCGCTCTGGATGGCGTTTCTTAAAATCATACCATAGATTGTCTGAGATAGAGGTGCGCCGACAAAAGCGACCAAAATGAATGGCGCTGCTTTATTTTGAGAAAAGGCGCGTTTCCAGGCACCGATTGCTGCAAGTCCGGCTGCTCCGGTTCCAAGCGCAGAACCAACGGCGGCAATTGCCAATGAAATACTAAAATCACCAAATCCTGAGATCATTACATACTCCTTTCTGTAGTATCATGGAATTAAGCTCTATAGTCGCTGATATCCGATCAGTCAGATATCCTTTTTTATATTTATATCTCATAATGCAGCACCTGCAGCGTGCAGGCTAACCGGCCCGATATCATTCCGTTGTAGCTTATTTGCTGAACGGATTATATTTTTTTCCGGACCATTGCATGTCCACATGGCTTGAAAATTCGAGCATGTTCAAACGCACGCCGTGTACCAGCACCGCCATCAGAGCCAGCGTGATATTGAGGGCATGTCCAAAAATCAATACAATAACGGCAAGAATGCCGCCGATGACGGAATCAATACCCGAGCCCACAGCCATTTCATTAAAACTGGCGGCAACGATAACGGTTGCCATACCTACCGCAAACAGACGAATGTAGGAGACAACATCGGAAAAGCTGTTGATAATATCCAGGGGCAAATTGCCCAGGGTGATCAGGACACCCTTTATTATATTTTTTTGAAAATTGGCAAAGAGCAAAATCAGTCCTGCACCGCTCAGGATCAAGGGAGCGGTGATTGCCGGCATAGTCTTGCCCAGAACCAGAGAATTGGCGACAAAATAGATACCTGCCAGAACCACAATCCAGCCCAATTCAGCCACAGCGGTGAGGGAATTGATCTTTTTTATCGCCGCAATCAGATGGCCGAGCGAGAGATGTACAGCTCCGATGATAAACGTCAATTGCATCACTACAGCTTGATTGACGTCTGAAAAGCTATAAATGTCTTTGATAATAAATTCACGCAATACAGGCAGTTTGGACAGAGTTTCGGAGCCAAACCAGGTGCCGGAAAAAAGGCCCCACAATATCGTGGTAAAGCTCAACAAATACATGAGGCGAAAAACTTCTCTGGGCGCTTTTTTGTTTTTTCGGGCAAAATACCAGGTACCGGCCAACATGATAATACCATAGCCGGCATCACCAACCAGCATTGCATAAAAGATGCTAAAGAAGGCGAGAAAAATAAAACTGATATCCTGTTCCTTGTAACCGGGAAGCGTACCCATGAAATCAAATAGCGGTTGAATAATGCGCAACCATTTTGGTTGTCGCAACAGAGTCGGTACGGCTTCCGGATCCTCGGGATCTTCGATGATCAACCCGACTCCCTGTTCTTCCGCCATTTTTTCGATATCTTTAATCGAGTCTTGCGGGCAAAAGCCCTGAAGATAAATAATTCGCTCGCTGCCTTCCATACTGGCGGCCACGGTGTTGAATTCGAGTTCTTTCTGCAATTTTTCCCGCTGATCGAGCAAAAGGGGCCGTGCTGATTGCATTTCAGCGATGGAAGCATCGATTCTTTCAATTTCATTTTCTATATGGTCGATCTCGGATGTCAGGTCATCGAACTCTATTTCAGGCATTGGGTCTTCTTTAAAGTCGAGCCGATCGTCCGGAGATTTTGAAATCAAAACCAGCCGCACGATATTCTGATCCGATACAATCACCTGAATCATTTTGTTTGTTTCGAATTCCTCAAAATCTTTTTCATTAGCGGTATAGAAGCGGCAATAGATACCTGCTTTTTTTAATTTTTGTATCGATGCATAAGAAACTTTTCCCCAGCGTTCAAACCAGTGGCGGGTTTCGATCAGCTTGTACAGCGCTTGCAAAAGTTCGTCTTTCTCATCGGAGAGCCCTAGAATGGCATCGATAATGGTTTTGGCCTCTTTTCCTTCAGGAGGTGCCTGACCGGTTTCTTCCTCTTCAAGAAAGGTCAGTGCTTTATCCAGACGTTCCAGTTCCGACTCTGTTTGCTGAATCTCTTCCGAGCTGGTTCGTTCGACGATTTGTGGATGCAATACGCCTAATTCACGTAACTGTTCCAGAGTCGCCTGCCGGTATTTCGCATCGGTCAACAAAGTCACTTGTTTCATTTTGACAATCATGGCAAAGCGGTCTCCTGTTTCTTCTTTTCTATTTTTGCTTTGGCGATTTTGCCGCGCACGACCTCAGCGGTTTGTTGATCGGCGAGAAAGATTTGAATTTTTCGTATATTTTCCCGGGCTTGTGGGATTTTAACTTCTTCAAAGAGCTTGATGCGCTGAATGGTGATTCGCAATTCTTCGCGGATGATTTCCTCTTGCTTTTTAGCCACCTGCAACGCCGCGCGTTTTTCGAGCTGTGAACGCACAACTTCTATACCGCTATCTACCCACAGCGGTGTATTGAAAAGATCAATCTCTACATCTTCAAATTCGACGCCTTCGAAAATCGGTATATCGATACCGGCTATATTGCCGCTGCTGGTATCAATATCTTTGACCACAACCAGTTCATCCAGGTCGATATCTTCCGCAAAGAGACCTGCCCAGGCTGAAACCTGTTTGTCGGTCTTGGCCATTTCCGACTCGATTCGCTCAACTTCTTTCTGGATTTTGGCGATTTCCACCAGCAATTGTTTTTTCTTCAGTTCCAGAGTCGGTAAATAACGCGTGAATCGCCTGAGATCATCTTTTTGTTTTTTTAATTCATTTTTTGTTAATCTGACTTTAGCCATGCCGTGTACCCTTTTTATTCCTCAGATTTTTTTGGCCAGAATTCCTTGACCAGTTCGGAACGGAGTCCTGTCTGTTCGGGCGTAAAACAGTCCGCGAGGATTTCCCAGCCTCTGTCCAGTGCTTCCTCGAGCGGTATGTTTACTTTTAAATCCATCATCTGGGCTTCGAACATTTTACCGTATTTTAACAGCTTTTGATCCCAGGGGCTCATCTGAAATCCCATGGCCCGTTTTTCTTCGGATTCGAGGTATTGGGCATAGAGCTGAATCATGCCGTCCATAATGGCGCGGTGATCCTTGCGGGTTTTGTCGTTCACCAGTTGTTTTAAACGGCTTAATGAACCAAACGGTTCGATAACTCCGTTACGCAGATAGAACTGTCCTTCCGTGATATAACCGGTATTATCCGGTACCGGGTGGGTTACATCATCCCCGGGCATGGTTGTTGCGGCCAGGATGGTAATGGATCCCGCCCCTTCGAAATCTACGGCTTTTTCATAGCGTTTGGCGAGCTGGCTGTAGAGATCGCCGGGATAGCCGCGGTTGGAGGGCACTTGCTCCATGGTGATGGCGATTTCTTTGAGGGCATCGGAAAAGTTTGTCATATCGGTAAGCAGCACGAGCACGTCTTTGCCGTTAAGAGCGAATTTTTCCGCCACTGCCAGTGAAAGATCGGGAACCATCAGACCTTCCACCACGGGTTCTGAAGCGGTATTGATAAAAAAGATGGAGCGGTTAAGGGCACCGCCCTCTTCCAGAGTATTTTTGAAAAACATATATTCGTCGAATTTGAGACCGATACCGCCGAGAATGATCATATCCACTTCGGCCTGCATAGCGATGCGGGCGAGCAGGGCATTATAGGGTTCTCCGGAGACCGAAAAGATCGGCAATTTCTGCGAGGCGACCAATGAATTGAACACATCGATCATGGGAATATTGGTACGGATCATGCGCCGTGGTATGATCCGTTTTGACGGATTGACCGACGGACCGGCAATTTGAATGACATTTTCAGCGATGGAGGGACCGTTGTCGCGTGGTTCACCGCTGCCATTAAAGACACGGCCGAGCATATTTTCGGAGAATGACACCTGCATGGGATGGCCCAAAAAACGCACTTCATCCTCGGTTGAAATTCCACGGCTGCCGGCGAATACCTGCAAAGAGACCAGATCCTCTTCCAGTTTGATGACCTGGGCAAGTGACTTTTCGCGCGAGGTTGTGATTTCAGCCAATTCTTCATAGGCAATATTTTCCGCTCTGACGCTGATCACATTTCCAGAGACGGATAAAACCTTGTCATACACTTTTTTCATTTTCAGTTACCATTTTTATTGTTTCATCAATTTGTTTTTCCTGTTTTTCAAAGTCGTCCGAGTCCATTTTTATGCCATTCCAGTCGATAAACTTCTGGCGTAGATCATAAAAAAAGTCGCGGGCGCCTTCTTTATCTTCAAAATGAAAATCGGTTTTGAGTATCTCGTATATTTTTTCAGAGACGAATTTTTGCCGTTCCGGTGAGGTTGCAGCGTCCACTTGATCAAAGGCATTCTGCTGCAGATAAACGCCATCCAGAAATTCGGATTTCAGATAAACGACAAAATCATCCAGCGAGGTTCCTTCCTCCCCAACAACCATCATCATTTGATGCACCTGGTTGCCTTTGTATAAAAAGTCGCGCATAAATTCGACTTTGTCTTTGGAAACAAAGCTTTCATATTTCGACCAGCTGTCCAGAGGATCGATGGACGGGAACCGCCGCGCATTGGCGCGGTTTCGCGACAGACCGTGAAAAGCACCGACTACCTTTAGAGTCCCTTGGGTAACCGGTTCTTCAAAGTTACCACCGGCCGGACTAACGGTACCACCGATGGTCAGGCTTCCCTGTTCGCCATTGAAAATTTCAACCAGGCCGGCGCGTTCGTAAAATTCGGCGATACGGGACTCGAGATATGCCGGAAAGGCCTCTTCACCCGGAATCTCTTCCAGGCGTCCCGAGACTTCACGCATAGCCTGAGCCCAGCGGGAGGTGGAATCGGCCAGCAACAGGACGTTTAATCCCATCTGACGATAGTATTCGCCAAGTGTGGTGGCTGTATACACCGATGCTTCGCGCGCGGCAACCGGCATGGAGCTGGTATTGGCGATAATGATGGTACGTTCCATCAGGGATTCGCCGGTTTTGGGGTCCTTTAATTCAGGAAATTCACGCATGGTTTCTACAATTTCACCGGCACGTTCGCCACAGGCAGCGATGACCACAATGTCCACATCTGCGTAACGGCTGGTGATCTGTTGCAGAACCGTTTTGCCAGCGCCAAAGGGGCCGGGAATACAGTAAGTACCTCCGCGGGCCACCGGAAAAAAAGTATCGATAATCCGTACCTGGGTGACAAGAGGATCCTTGGGCAATAATTTGTCTTTATAAATAGAGATGGGCAGCTTTACCGGCCAATCGAAGGACATGGTGACCTCATGAGTCTTGCCCTGAGTGTCCTTCAGGGTGGCAATGTGATTCTTAACGGTATAATTGCCTTTTTCGACAATCTTTTCTATCATGTATTCATCCCTGAAATGAAAGGGAACCATCACTTTGTGCTCAAAATGGCTTTCCGGTACGCTTCCGAGAAAATGTCCGGCGCGTACCTTATCGCCTTTCTTGGCAAAAGGCGTAAAGGTCCACTTTTGGTCGGCATCCAGGGCTTCCAGGATGATGCCTTTGGGAAGGAAAAACCCATGTTCTTCAGCAAGTTTGGGTAATGGATTTTGCAGGCCGTCATAAATCTGTTTGAGCAATCCTGGCCCCAGTTCTACGGACAACATTTCACCGCTAAACTCCACTTCGCCGCCCACATACAGGCCTTTTGTGTCTTCATAAACCTGCATGAACGCTTTGTTTCCCTGAATTCGAATGACTTCGGATTTCAGGCGTTCATCGCCTTTGATTGCATAGCCGACCTCATTTTGGCTGACCTTGGAATTAAAATCAACGGTGATTAAATTGCCGTTGATTGACGAAATTGTTCCTAAACTCTTTTTCATATCGAAACCTTATACATTGTTCTATAGTTTTCCAGTCCTTTTTCTTTATCAAACTGAGCCAGGCGCTGCAATATTTGCAGCTTTAGATGATAGATGACCAGTGTTTCAAGATCAAAATGATGATCCAGGTCCCGTTCGCTGAGAAAATCCCACCTTAACCTGAGCAGATTTTTTTCCACAACCAGGGGATTGCCCTCTTTGAGAAGAGAAGAGGCAAAGGAGCCAGGTTTATGTTCCCGTCCGGCTCTCTTTTCACGCCGCCAGGTTACCAGATCGTTGCGGATGGCCGATTCGCGACGTTTATACTGTTGGAGAACAGAGGGATCCGAGCGCTCACAGCTGACATTTTTTATGTCTAAAGATGACAATAGATTAAAATCCCGTTTACTGGTCCATTTTTCCAGTTCCTGCATAAAATAATCGGCAGAGATTTCGGGCTCTTTATCGAAATACAATGTCGGTAACAGCGAGACCAAATAGTAATACTTATCCATTATCGCTTTCCAGTATCTCTTTCAGTTTCGGATTGATAAATAAATATAAAATTTCTGCAATATTTTCATCGGTCAGGTCGTAATAGAGATCGCCGTCTTTGAGACGGATGCGAAAGCCGCCGGATACGCGGTCGCTGACCTGAAGAGTGAGAGAGTCTTCGAGTTCTTTGTTCAGGCTCTTATACAAAAGCGGTTCGAGCTGATTTTTGTCGGCTTTGCTGAGTGCAATTTCTGCAGATTTGGTTTCATCCCAGTTTTCAACGATTTTAAGAATCATTTTGTGAAGAAATTCCGGATCCAGGGATTCCGACACCTCTGTTTTAAAGGCGCGATCGAACAAATCAGTGAGTTTTTCTTTTACCAGCAGTTGTGTGTCGCGTGCGGCCAGCTGTAGTGAACGTTTGCTCTTTTCCTCAAAATCCGCTGCTTTTTTTTCTGCGTTCTGGACAATATGCTCAGCGTCCTTGTTTGCTTTTTGCACAATCCTGTCCGCTTCGTCTTTGGCCTTTTTTATAATTTCTTCAGCCTGCTGATTGGCCTGTTCGACCCCATCGGCTTTGATTTTTTCGATTATATGATCCAGTTTCGTTTCCATCAATTTTCCTCCGTCAATTTTTAACTCTGCTCAACGGTACACTGTTTTATACAGTACCGAAGAAAACGCTGTAATCCTCGATCATTCATTCAGGAAAATGGGTTATGCCCGCACAGGCAGATTCACATAGGTGTGAGTGTATTTAAAATTCAAGAATAGAGCTTTTATTTTCTTATCACTGTTACGCTCTCTCCAGGAATTTGAAGATGTCTTCTGATCAAAAATTAAGCTTAAAAATATGTAAAAGATTTTTTTAAATAAAAATTTTATTGAAAAAGAATCTAATAAATTCAAATGAAAAAATCAAGGAATCATCTTTCAAATATATTTTTTTACGAGTATTTCCACAGATTTAGAGAATATTTGTCACCTTTTGCCCTGCTCCTTCGCGAAAACTCAAATTATAAAAAATAAACCGGGGCGGTATCAAAAGGGTTAATAAAAAGAATTGATAATCCAATGACATCAAAATCTGTGCAAGAATAGTCATTATCACTTGAGATTCAAGGTCGGCGAAAACCGCCGAGCGCTGAGCGCTGAGAAAAACAGACCTATTTAAATAAACAGAAACAAAAATGGATCATCCGGTTAATGCGTACCCAAAACCGCCAAGCTCGCCAAGAGCG
>CAZSOP010000115.1:8822-10253 GCA_964608385.1 uncultured Cytophagia bacterium | reverse complement strand
TTCAGACATAGGATGGCGAGTTATAACGAGATATCGGGTCGCTATGCGAAAATGGAGGAACAAATATATCTGCCTCAACGTTTACGAACACAAAAGACGCAAAATTATCAATATCAGCTGCTTGAAGAAGAAAAAAGCCGGAAATTCCTGCTGAAGATCGAGCAACTATATCAGAAGACCTTTGCTTTATATCAGGAGCTTTTGGAGAACGGGGTGGCAAAAGAACATGCCCGCATTATTTTGCCTGCCGCGCTCTATACTCAATTCTACTGGACAATAAATGCGCGCTCGTTGATGAATTTTCTTGCTCTGCGTCTCGATAGTCACGCTCAGGAGGAAATTCGTCTTTATGCAAAGGAGATTTGCCGGACCTTCCAGCAAAAGATGCCCTGGACATATGAAGCATTCGACCGTTATCTGCTCAACAAGGATGAGAAACCATGAAAGGTGATCTTGAAACAGAATCGATACAAACGCCGGCCTCACTGGCTCAAGCGCAAATTGCCGGCCGGTGAAAATTATACAGAGGTCAGCAGATTGGTGAAAGATCAGAATCTGCACACAGTTTGTAAGAGCGCCCATTGTCCAAATGTCGGCGATTGTTGGGCCCGGCGCACGGCGACGTTTATGATTTTGGGCGATTCTTGTACGCGTAATTGTCTTTTTTGCGCCATTGATCACGGTCATGTTCATTCCCTGGATGCAGAAGAACCTTTACGTGTTGCCCGGGCCGTAAAACAACTCGATCTTTCATATGTGGTTATCACCTCGGTGACACGCGATGATCTCTCGGATGGTGGCGCATCGCAGTTTGCCCGAACCATTGAACAAATTCGCGAATTGCAACCAAAGTGCAGAACTGAAGTGCTGATTCCGGACTTGCAGGGAAATCCTCGGGCACTCGAGATCATTTTTAAAAGCCATCCCGATGTCCTGAATCATAATTTGGAAACGATTGAAAGACTATATCAAAGCATAAGACCGCAGGCAAATTTTGAACGATCTCTGAAGGTTTTACACCTGGCAAAATCTGCTGGTCTTACTACAAAATCGGGTATGATGCTGGGAATCGGTGAGCAGAATGACGAAATCATCAAAGCCATGCAATCATTGCTCAATACAGGATGTGATATTTTAACTCTGGGACAATATCTGCAGCCCTCAAAAGATCAGGTGGAGGTGGATCGATTCGTGCCTCCTGAGCAATTTGACCGGTTTAAAAAAATTGGTCTGGAATTGGGTTTCAGGCATGTCGAGTCCGGACCTTTTGTGCGAAGCTCCTATCATGCAGATGAACAACTCCTGCCGGATGCCGATTCAGCAGCACAACAAAAATGATTTGTTTGGATTTTGGATTTTTTTTATTAACTTTTCTGTTGCATATCAAGTAAAGCTTTATAATTTAATCACCACATACAGTAGCGGACAAAC
>CAZSOP010000115.1:0-8722 GCA_964608385.1 uncultured Cytophagia bacterium | reverse complement strand
TTGCATATCAAGTAAAGCTTTATAATTTAATCACCACATACAGTAGCGGACAAACAGTAGCGGACAAATTGATGAAACTTTTAAATATAATAACATATGGTCATCCGACATTGCGAATGAAGGCGGCAGATTATCACCGCGCCGAAATAAATCACAATTTTATAGACGATCTTTTGAATACCATGTACGAAAAGGATGGCATCGGACTGGCTGCACCACAAGTGGATGTATCCAGACAGGTGCTCGCAGCCACGGATTTACAGAATGAGTATATTTTAATCAATCCTAAAATTACTGCGCACAGTGAAAGTCGTTCTATTGATATCGAAGGCTGTCTTTCCATTCCCGGCTTTCAGGCGAATGTTCCCCGCTATGATAAAATTGTGGTTAAAGCGCAGGATGCAGAAGGGAAAAATCTGGAAATTACCACCAGAGGATTGCTTGCCAGAGTGTTGCAGCATGAAATTGATCACCTAAACGGTATTCTCTATATCGACCGGGCTGAAGCCGGTTCCATCCTAAGGCTGACTGATGATCCCAACAACGACGATACGATACACAAACCGGTTTTGTTAAAGGAATTACAAAGCCACTTTAAAAAGCGCTATCATTCGGAACGCCCAACCGATTTTCAAAGACGCACGCCACTCGAAAATGTCTAGTTTCAATCTATTTATGGAAGTTAATGAAAGCGATTGTTCTTGCAGCCGGATATGCCACCAGAATGTATCCGTTAACAAAGGAAACACCAAAGCCGCTGTTGACACTGGGCACCCGTACCATTCTGGACCACATTGTCAAAGATATTGCCGTCATTGACGACGTTAATGAACTCTATATCGTCAGCAATGAGAAATTTATTGGCCATTTTCAAAAATGGCATCAAAAGGTAAAAAAGAAGGCTTTTTATCCGAATTTATCGATATTCATCATAAGCGATGGTACAACGGATAATGACAACAGGCTGGGTGCAATTGCGGATATCCAATTTGCAATTGAACATTTCCAGGTAGACGATGATACGCTTGTTATTGCCGGCGATAATGTCTTTAAATTTTCCTTTCTCGATATTTTTTCATTTTTCAAAAAAATGGATGCCGGTGTCATCGCTGTAAAATCTTTTGACAGTATGAAAAAATTGCAGCGTTCCGGTATTGTCGAGTTTGATCAACAAAAAAGAATCATCGGTTTTGAGGAAAAACCTGAAGAACCAAGATCAACATTTGTCGCACCGGCTTTTTATATCCTCAAGCAGGAATCATTGCCGCTGATCAAAGCATATCTTGATCAGCAAAACAAATCTGATGCACCGGGTTATTTTATTTCCTGGCTGATCGAACGACGGCCACTATATGCATTTGAAATTCAAAATCCATATTATGATATCGGCACACTTGAAGCATATCAGAATATACAAAAATTGTTTACTCAATCCGGTTAAAGACACTTTGCACAAGACGCATGCAGGAGTTGATGAATGAAATTAAAAGATCTCTATATCGGACTGGATCTTGGTGGTACGTTTATCAAATACGCTGTCGGTACGGCAGACGGCTCTCTGCTTTATCATAACAAAAAACCTTCCTTATCCGACAGAGGACAATCAGAAATTTTTAATAATATCTATGCACTCATCGAGGAATTGAAACAAAAGGCGAAAGAGCTGCAGGGAGAAATAAAGGCAATTGGGTTCGGCAGTCCCGGTGCGATCAATTTTGATGAGGGCAGACTTATCGGCAGTACACCCAATATAAAATCATGGACGGATGCTGATATTCGCGGAAATATTGAATCAAAATTCAATCTTCCCACCTGGGTGGATAACGATGCCAATCTTATGGTATTTGCCGAAGCACGTCAGGGAGCTGCAAAAGGTGAAAAAAATGTCATCGCCTTGACATTGGGAACCGGTATCGGCGGGGGGATTCTGATCAATAATCAGGTGTACCGGGGAGATCATTTTGCCGGTTCAGAGCTGGGACATATGAGTATCAATTTTGATGGTCCGCGTTGTGACTGCGGCGGAATTGGATGTATCGAACAGTATGCTTCTGCCCCGGCTATGGAGAAAAACTATGAGAAAAACCTCAGAATGGCGAACAAACCCATACCGGATGACCTATCAACTGTGACTATATTTGACCGTGCCGGAGAAGGCGAAAAACAGGCCATCGATACCATAAACGATACGGCCGTTTACCTGGGAACGGCGTTGGCGAATATCGCAAACATCTTTAATCCTGCCGTTATTGTTATCGGCGGCGGTGTGTCTGCTGCCGGAGAGGTTTTTATCAATAAAATTGATGCTGAAATGCGGCGTCGCGCTATGCCGCCCAGTGTCAGACATCTCAAAGTCTTGGTGGCAAAGCTCGGCAATTCGGCCGGCATGATCGGAGCCATCCGTCTGGCGGCTGAAATGTACGCAAAAAGATCAAATTGAGGTGTAAAAATTCCTTGTTTTATTTAAGAAAAAATGATAACTTGCAATCGCATTCACAAAGACTAAGGACAACATGTTTCAACAATTTTCGCATAACCACCATCATTTGCTAACCTATCCGTTTAAATCAGGTGGAAATTTATAACTTTTTAATCAGAACAGAAAAAGCCCACCTGGTTTACGGTGGGCTTTTTTTTTTTTATCCAGGGAGGTGTACTTTTGAATTGGAACGATATTGATGACAATGTTCTCAAAATTGGATTGCCAAAGGGTAGTTTACAGGATGCCACCTTTCGTCTGTTGGCCAAAGCCGGCTTTCATTTTTCAGTGTCACACAGATCCTATTTCCCCTCCATCGATGACGATGAAATTCAGGGCACCTTGATCAGAGCCCAGGAAATCGCCAAATATGTTGAAAACGGCGTCTTTGATGTCGGTTTGACCGGCAAGGACTGGATTCTGGAAACCGGATCGGACATCATCGAAATTACAGAATTGACCTATGCCAAATCCACTTCCCGGCCGGTACGATGGGTTTTAGCTGTGCCTAATGATTCTCCGGTTAAATCGGTAAAGGATTTACAGGGCAAGCGTATCGCTACCGAAGTGGTAAATATTACCAAAAATTACCTGGCCGAACATCAGGTGGAAGCAAGCGTTGAATTTTCCTGGGGTGCCACTGAGGTCAAGGCTCCTACGCTGGTGGATGCCATCGTGGAAGTGACTGAAACAGGTTCTTCATTAAGAGCCAATAAATTGCGCATTATCGATACCCTGCTCGAATCCAGAACCATGTTGATTGCCAACAAAAGGTCCTGGCAGATGGCCGAGAAAAAGGAAAAAATTGAAAACCTGACCATGTTGCTCAAAGGAGCAGTAGAATCGGAAGGATTGGTCGGATTAAAGATGAATGTGCCGAAAGAAAAGCTTGATTTGGTGATGAAACAGCTGCCGTCTATGAAAAATCCAACCATCTCGTCGCTTTATGATAACAGATGGATGGCGGTTGAAACCATTATCTCGGAAAAAGAGGTGAGATCTCTGATTCCCTCTCTTAAAAGAGCGGGAGCTCAGGATATAATTGAATACCCATTAAACAAGGTGATATATTGATATGGAAATAAAAATTATTACGGATCAGCAGATTTCGGAATTCATTCAGCGTTTTGAAAAAAGGCGCGGCGGGGTTGTAGAAGAGGTCGAAAAAACGGTTAAGGAGATTATCGATAATATCAAAAAAGAGCAGGATTGTGCCCTTTTTAAATATGCCAAAGCCCTGGACGGCACCGATCTCAAACAACACCCCATTCAGGTAAGCCGGGATGAGTTGGAAAGCGCTTATCTTTCTATCGAGTCTTCCTTGCGCCACGTACTGCTCGATGCAAGGGATAATATCAGAAAATTCCATGAAAAGGGATTGACGCGATCCTGGCTAAGCTGGGAGGAAGACGGCGTTTTGCTCGGACAGCGGATGATTCCTCTGCAGCGCGTTGGAGTGTATGTGCCGGGTGGTCGGGCCGCCTATCCTTCTTCTTTGTTGATGGGAGTTATTCCGGCACAAGTTGCCGGGGTTAAAAAGATCGCTGTTGTGACGCCGAGTGATTCGGAAGGTCATATCAATCCGGTTATTTTGGCCACGGCGCATCTCCTCAACATCGACAAGGTTTATCGTATCGGCGGTGCTCATGCGATCGCCGCTCTGGCTCTGGGAACACAAAGCATTTCCCGGGTTGACAAAATTGTCGGTCCAGGTAATATATACGTCGCAACCGCAAAAAAAATGCTCTATGGCAGCGTCGGCATCGATATGGTCGCCGGTCCAAGTGAGGTGGTCATCATTGCTGACCAACAGGCAGAAGCGGATTTTGTCGCTGCAGATTTGCTGGCACAGGCTGAACACGATCCGCTTGCCTCTTCCATACTGATCACCGATAATTCAGATCTGGCAAAACAGGTTTCTAAAGCCGTTTCCAGACAGTTCGACAGCCTTCGGCGCCAGTCCATATTGGAAAATTCACTTGGCGAATATGGTGCCATTATACTGGCTGATTCTATGGACGCGTGCGTTGAGTTGTGCAATCAACTTGCACCAGAGCACCTCGGTCTTCATGTTAAGGATCCGTGGCAGCTTAGCGGACGAATACAAAATGCCGGCGCTATTTTTCTCGGTTCCTATTCGCCGGAATCTGTAGGTGATTACTGGGCGGGCCCAAATCATGTATTGCCGACCAATGGCTCGGCACGCTTTTTTTCTCCGCTCAATGCCAATGATTTCTTGAAAATGAGCAGTCTGGTCAGCTATAGCAAAAAGGCATTGAGTCGACATGGCCAAAAGATTATTGATCTCGCCAACTCGGAAGGGCTGGACGCACATGCAAACGCCATCAAAATCAGAATCTGAAATGAATCCGGAAGCGATTTTTAAAAAATCAGTGCTCAAAATCAAGGGATATCAATCCCCGCCACAGAGCCACGTCAGGGCCAAACTGAACCAGAATGAAAATCCCTTTGATGTGCCTGTGGAAGTGAAAGCGGTGCTCGCCGACCGAATTGCCAAACTGGCCTGGAATCGATATCCTCTGAACGAATCTCCGTCTTTACGCAAAAAACTGGCGGATTGGCACCATGTCCAACCCCGACAAATATTATTGGGGAACGGTTCGAATCAGCTTTTACAAACCATTCTTTCAGCGACTGTAAATGATGGCGACAAGGTCTGCTGGAGTTCGCCGACCTTTTCACTGTTTTCACTTTTTTCCGCCCTCTATAACGCGGTTCCTGTGGACATTCTTCAAACCAGTGCCTTGCAATTTCCTTATGAGGCGTTTATTGCTAGCGTTGAAAAATATCAGCCCAGAGTTATTCTGCTTTGTTCTCCCAACAATCCGACCGGCTCTGAGATAGATTTGGATTTTCTACGTAAGCTCTGCAACACAGCAACCGGACTGGTCTTTTGGGATGAAGCATATGCGGAATTTACTGACCAAACTGCAGTGGAATTGTTGCCACAATATTCCAATCTTGTCATTTCCCGCACTTTTTCAAAAGCGTTTAGTCTGGCAGGATTGCGGTTCGGTTATCTTATCGCCAACAAAACAGTCATCGAACAGCTCGAAAAAGTCAATCTGCCCTACAATGTAAACATTATCACCGAGGCGGTCGTATCGGAGCTGTTGGATTGCAGGGATGTTATTTTTGAACGTGTCAATCAGATCGTTGAACAGCGGCAATGGATGTATGAAAAACTTTGCCTAATACCGGAACTAAAAGTGTATTTCTCAAAGGCGAATTTTATTCTGTTTAAATGTCAAAATGCAGGCTCTGTTTTTCAGACTCTAAAACAACACGGTATCCTGGTTCGCGACGTCAGCAGCTATCCGTTGCTTAACAATCACCTGCGCGTCAATGTGGGATCACCCGAAGAAAATAAATATTTTTTAGATATTTTGCAAAATATCAGGTGAAGCTATGAAATCGACACGTACAGCTACTGTTCACAGAAAAACCAAAGAGACCGATGTTTATGTCAGTGTCGATCTCGATGGTAACGGTACGGCTGAAATCGAAACCGGAATCGGGTTCTTTGATCATATGCTCAATGCCCTGAGCCGTCATTCCGGAATCGATTTTGTGGTGAAAGCCAAAGGTGATCTTGAGATCGATTGCCACCATACCGTTGAAGATGTCGGTATTGTTTTGGGTATGGCTCTAAAAAAAACCCTGGCGGATAAAAAATCTATTATCCGGTTCGGTTTCGCCTGTTGTCCATTGGACGAAGCTCTGGCAAGAAGCGTTATCGATATCAGCGGCCGTGCTTATTTTATTTACAATTGTGACATCGATTTTTCTTTTATCGGCCAGTTCCCGGGCGAACTATGGCAGGAATTTCTCAGAGCCTTTGCAACACATGCCGCTCTTAACCTGCATGTGCATCTGATTTATGGAACCAACCAGCACCACATCATTGAAGCGATGGCCAAATCTGTTGCCCTCGCTCTGAAACAGGCGATCCGTATCGATGCGGGACAGTCCGGGATTCCGTCAACCAAAGGGGTGTTAGAATGATATGTCTGATCGATTATGGAGCCGGAAATCTTTTCAGTGTTCAGAAAGCCGTAGAATTTCTCGGTTATAAACCCCGTATTAGCAATCGCGTTGCTGATCTTGATAAAGCGGATAAAATCATCTTCCCCGGCGTCGGTTCATTCGGCAGAGCAGTCGAAAACCTGAGACGGACTGCACTCGGACCGAAAATCAAAGAGGTGGTCGATGCCGGAACGCCGTTTTTGGGTATCTGTTTGGGGTTGCAGCTTTTTTTCGCCTACAGTGAGGAGAGCCCCGATGTCCGGGGGCTTGATCTGGTGGCCGGAAGGGTTAAAAAATTTCAAAACGGTTTAAAAATTCCCCACTTGGGCTGGAATTCAGTCTCACAGCGCAAAACACAAAGTCAGTTGTGGCATGAGATTCCCGAACAGGTTTATTGCTATTTTGCCCATTCTTACTATATCGAACCGGAAGATCCGAATCTCATCATTGCCACCTGCGACTATGGTGGTGATTATCCGGTTGCTATACAAAGAAATAATTTGTTCGGATTGCAGTTTCATCCGGAAAAATCGCAAAAATGGGGTTTGCAAATCTTGCATAATTTTCTAAAACTATAGGAGCAAATCGTGATCGTTATACCTGCAATAGACCTACTCAATGGGCGCTGCGTGCGTTTAACACAGGGCCAAGAAAAAGATTCTACCGTTTATAGCCATGATCCTGCTGAGATAGCGCTGCAATTTCAAAAACAGGGTGCGGCTTATCTGCATCTTGTCAATCTCGATGGAGCTTTTGGCCGTGAGAATCGAAACATAGAGTCAATTAAAACCATACTCGGGACTGTGGATATACCGGTGGAGCTGGGAGGCGGCCTGCGTCACTATGAAGATGCCTGTAAATGGATAGATATCGGTATTACACGCGTTATTTTGGGTACTCTTGCCGTATCTCATCCGCTTATCATAAAGCAATTGATCGATTCCTTTGGCCCTGAACGCGTTGTTGCTGCTATCGATGCCAAAAATAACCGCGTTATGGTCAAAGGCTGGACAGAAGCGACGTCGTTCACCCCTGTTGAATTGGGCAAGCATCTCGACAACCTGGGCCTGCGACGCATCATATACACCGATATTTCCAGAGACGGTGTGTTGGAAGGACCGAATTTGAGTGCTGTGGATGATCTTGCCCGGCAACTCGAGATGCCGACCATCGCATCCGGCGGTTTTTCTTCTTTAGAACATTTTTCTCAGCTAACGTCGCTGAATAATGAGTATATTGAAGGTGCCATTGTCGGGAAGGCACTCTATGAAAACAAAATCGAGTTACCGGATATTGTCAAACTTTTGGAATCCTGATTATGTTGGCCAAGCGTATCATACCTTGTCTCGATGTCAAAGACGGACGTGTTGTAAAGGGCATAAATTTTCTAAATCTGATTGATGCCGGCGATCCGGTGGAACAGGCTAAATATTATAATGAGCATAGCGCTGATGAGCTCGTTTTTCTTGATATTACCGCCTCATCCGAACATCGGGATATTATGATCGATGTCGTGCGCCGTACAGCTGAACAGGTTTTTATGCCTTTAACGGTAGGTGGGGGGGTTCGCAGCGCAGATGATGCCTTCAAACTGCTCAAAAGCGGTGCCGATAAAGTTACCATGAATACCGCTGCAGTGTTGAATCCTGACCTGGTAAAAGAATGTGCCGACCGTTTCGGTAGCCAGGCTACGGTTGTGGCCATCGACGCCAAGCGCAGCAAGGATGAAAAATGGTATGTATATACCTACGGCGGACGAACAGCTACTGAATTGGATGCCATGGAATGGGCTGGTATAGTCGAAGAACTGGGTGCTGGTGAAATTTTACTCACCTCTATGGACAGAGATGGTACCAAATCAGGATATGATCTCGATCTTACCAAAATCATCGCTCGATCTGTTTCCATCCCGGTAATCGCCTCTGGAGGATGTGGCAATCTTGAACATATCTACGAGGTCTTTGCAAAAGCACACGCTGATGCCGCACTTGCCGCTTCTATTTTTCATTACCGCGAAAATTCTATTCAAAACGTGAAAAACTATTTGAGAGAAAGGAATGTACATGTCAGACATTGAACGCGTAAAGGAAGAGGATCTTTTCAAGCCGTTAAAATATAATGAACAAAAGTTGATCCCTGCCATCATTCAGGATTGGCAGGATGGTACGGTTTTGATGCTGGGGTATATGAATAAAA
>CAZSOP010000114.1:0-10360 GCA_964608385.1 uncultured Cytophagia bacterium | reverse complement strand
GGCTCCTCAAGGCGAGGGGTTTGTTTTTGCACACGATCAGGCGGATGCCGTTCTCACCGGACTGGATTTGAGCATCAGATATACCCTGTTTGATTGGCTTATACTTGGCGGGGATTATTCATTTATCGACAGCGAATTTTCCGGCGGACCGCATAAGGAAAACGAGTTGCCCCTCATGCCCGCCGATCGCTTTTGCGGTGAAATTAAATTTCTCTTGCCCGACCTGTCCGTTATCGAATTCCCTTATCTGCTATTCCATGTCAAACAAGTGGAGGACAAATCGGCGGCCGGGATTTATGAACCCTTTGGTCAGTTTGATGACGGTATCGGGCCCGATATTCCGTTTGGCGTCGCCTCTACGGAGGCCTATACGCTTTTAACTGTCGGCGTTGGTTTTGATCTGGAGATCATGGCACGGCCGCTCAATTTTGATCTTGAAATCACCAATTTGCTCGACAAGGGCTACCGGGATTTTCTGGACACCTATAAGGGCTATGCCCTCTCCCCCGGCCGAAGCATCAATATCAAGCTGAATCTACCTCTTGGAAGATAGCTGGACCGGAAAAGGGATTAGAACGTAGAGATCGCCAGGGGCTCCGAAAAAAGCAGAATGGTATATAAGGCACGAATGCATTTAATGGTTATGATGCTGTCAGAGCCATAGTAAAACCAATGCATTGGATGAAATCTTGGCGGTCTTGGCGTTCTCTGGGATTTAGAACGGTAAAAATTTAGAGTGAATGCCTTTGATCCGATTATCGAAAAAGATTCAAGCACGAAAAATGCGAACAAACCTCAAAGGAAACAGAACGGTTTAAGCGAAAAGTATATGTATTTCGTTCATTAATCATAACCTTATCGGGTTTAAAAAATCGCCAGTTTGCCGGTTTTGCATGTAATAAATTTTGAGTTCGAACAACTATTCGATAGGCGTAGTGTCGTAATCAAACAACAAAATACCAAAGGAACCACCTGAAAACTGATTCAAAGGGAAAAAATCAAAAATCCATTGATGAAGAAACGTTTTTCTTCATCGGAATTAAAAGAGATGTACAGGTATCATGCTTTGCCCGAAGAATGGGAAAATATGGAATATAATACATTTCTTGAACATCGATGACTTATGATGGCTGATATCGTAAGAGAAGGTTATGAATCGCTGGTTGTAGGCGCTCGGTCAGAAACAAAAATCCAGGCATATGATAGTTCTCGCATCATGGTGGTTCGTTGTCATAAATCACCCAGACCTATATTTGTAAAGGATGACAAGATAGAGCGGTTCTATGTTCGTACAGGACCTTCAACTTTTGAATTGACGGCTAGTCAAAGACAAGATTACATTAAGCAGAGATTTGTCCAAGACTGTTTTTTTTCGTAATTTATAATTTGTCCTAAAAGGATTGATCAATATGACTGCACAAGAATTCAAAAATCGTCTCGACCGCGGTGTTCTTTTTGGCGATGGCGCCATGGGAACGATGCTTTACAGCCGCGGGGTTTTTATCAACAGTTGTTTCGAGGAGCTGGTGCTGAGTAGGCCAGACAAGGTCAGGGCCATTCATCAGGCTTATGTCGATGTCGGCGTCGATTTTATCGAAAGCAACAGCTTTGGCGCCAATGCCCTGAAACTGGGCAAATTCGGCCTCGTACACGAGGTGGATCGCATCAATGTTACCGCAGCAGAGCTGGCAAGACAGTCGGCGGGCGACTCGGTTCTGGTCGCCGGCGCCGTCGGCCCGACCGGGGCGCACGTTTTCGATAACGACAAGATCATCGGCGAAGCCGAAAAACTGTTCCGGCAGCAAATCAACAGCCTGGTAAAGGGTGGCATCGATTTTATTCTTCTTGAAACCTTTTACAATTCGCAAGAGCTCCTGGTCGCCGTCAACGCCGCTGCCGACATCTGCGACCTGGCCGTCGTCGCCCAGATCGCCATCGACCCGGCGGTACAGGCTGAACAGGACGATGCGCTAGCGCAGGCGATATCCCGCCTTGCCGGCCACCCCTCGGTGACGGCGGTGGGATTCAACTGTTCGGTGGGACCGGCCGACATGTTCGACGCCCTCAAACGGATTGAGGGCATCACCGACAAGCCGCTCTCGGTGCAGCCGAATGCAGGCTTTCCGCAGAGCGTCGACGGCCGCAAAATCTACATGTGTACGCCGGAATACATGGCCGAATACGCCAAGCGTTTTTACCGCCACGGCGCCCGCATCATCGGCGGTTGTTGCGGCACCACGCCGGAGCATCTGCACGAGATGATCCGCGCCGTGCGCTGTTTCGATCAGCCGGCGCAACGCGTTCGGGTAAGCGATAAACAGCGGCAGGTTAAAGCAAAACCGCCCAAAACCCCTCCGGTGCCGCTGCAGGAGCGCTCCGCATTCGGGCGCAAGCTGCACAGCGGCGAGTGCATTCGCTGTCTGGAAATCACACCACCGCGCGGCGTTGATCTGGACTCGCTTTTGCACAAGGTCAAAAGCTGCCACGAGGCGGGCATCGATGCGGTCAACATACCGGACGGTCCTCGGGCCAGTCTGCGCCTCTCCGCTATGGTTACCGCCGAACAGATACAGAACCGAGTGGAGATCGAGCCCATTTTGCACGTTTGCTGCCGCGACCGCAACATTTTGGGATTACAGTCGGATATTCTCGGCATGCATGTGCTGGGTTTGCGTAACCTGTTGCTGGTCACCGGTGACCCGCCCAAGTGTGGCGATTATCCTCAAGCTGCCGGCGTTTTCGATCTCGATTCGATAGCCCTGACGCAGCTGGTCGCCGATCTCAACAGCGGCATCGATGTGGCCGGCAATCGCCTCGATCCGCCCCTTCGCTTTACCATCGGTATCGGCGTCAATCCGGCGGCAACCGACCTCGACGCCGAGATCGGGCGTCTCAGCCGCAAGATTAAAAGCGGCGCCGAATACGCCATCAGCCAGCCCGTATTCGATATCGCGGCCATGCATGGCTTTCTCGACCGCATCGACTCGTTCGGCATTCCCGTGCTGGCGGGCATCTGGCTTTTTACCAGCTATAAAAACGCCGAATTTATGGCCAACGAAGTGCCCGGTGTGGTCGTGCCTGAAGCGATTTTACAGCGTATGAAAAAGACCAACGACCGCGAAGAGTCCCTCAACGAAGGTATTGCCATCGCGGTGGAGATGGTGCGCGAGCTGCGGAACCGGGTTGCCGGATTCGTGGTCAGCGCTCCATTCGGCCGCGTAGAGGCGGCGTTAACCGTTCTTAAAGGCGCGGTCGCCGGAAAGGGAAAACATGAATGATTTTGGTCTGGTTTTGATCGGTGAGCAGCTCAACTATTCCATTCCCAAAACCGTGGCTCTTATGGATGCACGGGACTGGCCGGCGCTGGTCGCCCTGGCGGCGGCCCAGGCCGAAAAGGGAGCGGATTACATCGACATCAATGTCGGCACCCTCGGATCAGAGGCAATGGTGCGGCTGGTTGAAGAAATTCAAAAGAGCGTCAGCGCGCCGCTCTGTATCGATTCTCCGGAGATCGGGGTGCAGCGCGCCGCCCTGGAACACTATCAGGCCCCGCTTGCCGGTGCCGGTAAACCCATCGTCAATTCCCTGGCCGCGAGTCGTCCCGGCTTTTATGACCTGGTATCGGTCCAGCCGCTAAAGATGATCCTTCTCTGCACTGAAAAATCGCAGGAAAAGGGTGTTTCTCAGAATACGACCGCAGAGGAGATTGCCGCCACAGCGCGACAGCTGGCGGAACGCTTTTTACAAAAACACCCCCACGCTTCGCCGGACGATCTCTACCTCGATCCCGGCATCCATCCGGTCGGCTGCGACATGGACGGCTGCCTGCGCCGCACCCTCGACGCCCTCGAATTCATGCAGCAGGATGCGTTGCTCGCAAAGGCCCACAAGGTCGTCGGTCTCTCCAATTTCACCGTTTACCTGCCGGGCAAAACCGCCTCGGGCGCGCCGGTCAAGTCAGCTCTGGAATCGGCGTTTCTCACCCTGGCGGTAGCGCGGGGACTGGATACGATCATCGGCAACGTCCGCCGCAACTACCAACCCCTGCAGCCGGAGCACCCGGCGATGCAGACGCTGGAGGATATTCTGTCGCTACGGGGCGTCGATGCCCTGCAACGGCTACAACGGTTTTATGCTTTATAAGCGGGCGACCGGCCCGGAATTTATTTCATCCTTCCTGCTATTTCAGTATGCCCCGAAAAAATCAAAAGAATCAATTTCAAAGCACGGAAAATTTTACAGAAATACCGTTATTGCATAATAAATTAGTTGACAACACGCTTTGGATTTCATAAATTTTACAGTAATCTTATTACAGCAAAAATTAGGGCAAATCATTGAAAACAACCCTAAAAAACCTGGCAACCGTGCAGGTTGGATACTCGTTCAGAACCCGTCTCGAAACCTCTGATGATGGCGATGTTGCAGTCATCCAGATGAAAGACCTTCTCGGTGACAATACGGTTGACTGTAATGATCTGGTGAAAATTGATATGAAAACGGTGAAAGAACATCACATTGCCCGGAAAGGGGATCTGGTGTTCCGGTCAAGGGGCCATACAACCACAGCCGCGATTCTTCTCAAAAATCCGGGCAAGGCGGTTATCGCAGCCCCCTTATTAAGAATACGGGTTACAAAACCTGATAAAATTTTACCCGAGTATTTGAACTGGTATATCGACCAGCGAGATGCCCAGTCTTTTCTGAACAGCCGGGCCAGGGGGACAACTCAGAAAATGATCAACAAACAGGTGATAGAGGATCTGGAGGTTGTACTTCCAACTCTGGAAAAACAAAAAACTATCGCAGAACTGGCCTTCCTGTCCGCTCGTGAACAAACCCTGCTTTGCATTCTGGCCGATAAACGGGAACGCTATCTCTCGGCAAAACTCGTGCAGCTGGCAAAAGGAGAGGACAAATGAACCGCGAAAAACGCAAAACACACGAAAAGGTTTTGTTTTCGGATGAATGCTATGCCATTCAGGGTGCAATTTTTGAGGTTTATAGGGAAATGGGGTGTGGGTTTCTCGAGGCCGTATACCAGGAGTGTCTTGAGAAAGAATTTTCAAAAAGAGGAGTTCCATTTCAATCACAGGTTGCAATTGAATTAACTTACAAAGGTGAATTGCTGAAACAAATCTATAAACCCGATTTTATCTGCTTTGAGAAAATCATCATTGAAATCAAGGCAGTAAAGGAGATAGCCCCCGAGCATAAAGCACAGCTTTTAAACTATCTCAAAGCCACCGGCCTTGAACTTAGCCTATTGGTTAATTTTGGCAGCTATCCCAAAACCGAAATTATACGAATTGCCAATTCCCATTTTCGCGATTTTCGCGCCTTTCGCGGTCAAACAAGGAGAATAAAACAATGAGCAACAAGATCGACCAAAAAGACATCAACAACGCAGCATGGGCGGCGTGTGATACCTTTCGCGGGGTTGTTGATCCGGCGCAGTACAAAGACTATATCCTTGTGATGCTGTTTTTGAAATATATCTCTGATGTATGGCAAGATCATTATAAAGACTATCAAAAACGGTACGGTGATGATGATGTTCGCATCCGCCGCAAGCTCGATCTTGAGCGCTTTGTTCTCCCGACAATAAAACTCACGGAAAAGAATGACGAAACCGGTGAGGAAACGGTTCTGGATGAATTCCAAGCCACCTATTATAGCCTTTATGATCGCCGCTCCGCTGCCAATATCGGTGAACTGATCAATATCGTGCTCGACCATATCGAAGAACACAACAAGAGCAAGCTCGACGGGGTATTTCGCAATATCGACTTTAACAGCGAAGCGAATCTGGGGCGCACCAAGGATCGCAACAAGCGTTTAAAAACTTTGCTGAGGATTTTCACAAACCAAAGCCTGATATGCCGGCAAGGCCGTGTTCCGGGGAAGTGATCGGGGACACCTATATCTATCTGATCGAGCGGTTTGTGTCAGACTCGGGCAAAAAAGCCGGCGAGTTTTTTACCCCGTTAAAGGTAACCGAACTGGTGGCCAAACTGGCCGGACCCAAACCGGGCGATCGTATCTGTGATCCGGCTTGTGGATCAGGCGGTCTTTTGATTCAAGCTGCCAGAGAGGTCGGTGACCGTAATTTTGCCCTTTTCGGTCAGGAATCCAACGGCAGCACATGGGCCCTCTGCCGCATGAATATGTTCCTGCACAACTTTGACAGCGCCCGCATCGAATGGTGCGACACATTGAACAGTCCCATGCTGGTGGAAAATGACCGGTTGATGAAATTCAACTGCGTGATCGCCAATCCGCCCTTTTCACTGGACAAATGGGGGGCCGAGAATGCAGAGAGTGATCAATATAACCGCTTCTGGCGCGGCGTTCCACCCAAAAGCAAAGGCGACTGGGCCTTTATCAGCCACATGGTGGAAACCGCACTGGAAAAGCAGGGCCGGGTCGCTGTGGTGGTTCCACACGGGGTGTTGTTCCGCGGCGCTGCCGAGGGCCGTATCCGCCGGAAAATGATCGAGGAAAACCTGCTGGACGCCGTGATCGGACTGCCGGGCAATCTGTTTCCGACCACCAATATTCCGGTGGCGATTTTGGTTTTTGACAGGGGCAGAGAAGGGACCGCGAAAGGCGCGAAAAGCGCGAAAGGTACATGGACCGCGAAAGGCGCGAAAGGTACAGGGACTGCGAAAGGCGCGAAAAACGCGAAAGAGACAAAAAGTGCGAAAAATGATGTGATTTTTATCGATGCGAGCCGGGAGTTTGTGTCGGGCAAGAATCAGAACACCTTGAGTGCCGGGCACATCGACACCATTATGCGTACCTATCAGGAGCGAAAAGAGGTGAGCAAGTACGCCCATGTTGCCGGATTCGACGAGATCAAAGAGAACGACTTTAATCTCAACATCCCCCGCTATGTGGATACCTTTGAGGAAGAACAAGAGATCGATATTGATGCGATACAGGCTGAAATCGACGAGCTGGAAAAAGAGCTCGCTGCAGTGCGGGTAAAGATGGCCGAAAAGCTCAAGGAGATTCAGCGATGAGTAAAAACAGAAAAACAAACGTACTGGACACGAAAATAACCGTCAATGCCATAAACCGGGAGGATTATATCTCGCTTACCGATATCGCGCGCTTTAAAGACAGTGACCGAACAGACTATATTATTCAAAACTGGCTTCGGAATCGAAACACCGTTGAATTTTTGGGTATCTGGGAACAGCTAAACAATCCGGATTTTAATCCCATCGAATTCGATGGGATTAGGGATGACATTTTTGGGGAACCGCGAAAAGCGCGAAAGACGCGAAAAAAAACAGTTTCGCGATTTGCGCGTCTTTTACGGTTGGGGATGGGTGAAGAGGGCAAGGAGAATAAGGAATGAAGCAAAAGCAAGATATTCCAAAAGGGTGGAAGCATTTAAAACTCAATACATTAATTACTCAAGATATCAAGAATGGGTATTCACCAAATTGCCCGGAGGAAGCTAATGGCAGTTGGATTTTAGGTTTGGGCAATTTAACCGAAAATGGATTTGATCCGTCGCAAGCAAAACCAGCTCCCAAGAATGATAGCAGAATAAAAGACTTTTTGCTGAAACCAGGCGACTTTCTTACAAGTCGCTCGAACACTTAAGATAAGGTCGGCAGGACAATCCTGTTTAAAGGAGAAATTGAAAACTGTTCTTATCCTGATTTGCTTATGAAGTTCCGTGTAGATGAAACTCGAATTTCAAATGAATTTTTACAAAAATATTTAAGGAGTTCAATAGTCAGGAAATACATTCAAAGTTGCGCTTCTGGTACGAGTGGCAGCATGGTGAAAATCAACAAAGCCGTGGTTGAAAAAATTCCAATAATTTTACCTCCCCACCCAGAACAAAAGGCCATTGCTGATCTGCTATCCACTTGGGTTGAAGCCATTGAAAAAACCGAACGGTTGATTGAGGCGAAGGAAAAGCAATTTAAATGGCTGCAACGGGAGTTGATTTCAGGAAAAAACGCACCAAGCGACACTAATTGGCAAAAGGTTAAGTTAGGAGAGGTGTGCAGTATTGCAAAAAAAGAAAAACTAAACAATATAGCCAACCAGTTCTTACTCACAGTAAAACTTCATTGTTTAGGTATAGAGCGAAACAATAGAATAACCCCCAAATTAACCCAGCATGGGCGCCCATATTTTCGACACCATTCAGGTGATTTTCTTATTGGAAGACAAAATTTTCATAATGATGGATTTGCCATCATTCCTCCCGAACTAGATGGAGGAATCACTTCAAATGCAATTACTTGCTCAAGTGTAAATGAATCAAAATTGTCCAAGTTATTTCTTTGGTACCAACTTTCTAATCCAAATTATTATAAAAGAGTTGGTCATCAAATGGACGGTACGGGACAAAAGGAATTATCCAACAAACAAATTTTAAGCTTACAAATTATTCTTCCTTCCCGTGAAGAACAAATGCAAATCACCGATACGCTTTCAACCGCCAAACAAGAAATCAAACTACTGAAGCAACTCCTAGAAAAATTCAAGTCCCAAAAGCGATGTTTGATGCAAAAGATGCTCACCGGCGAATGGCGGGTGAAACCGGAAATTGTAAAGACCTATGAATAAACCATTGCCAAACCGAAAATCAATTCGATTGAAACATTATGATTATTCCCGGCCCGGGTTTTATTTTATAACCATATGCACCCACAATCGAATAGTTCGTTTTGGTCATATTTCCGACAATAAAATGAATTTGAATACATTCGGCGAAATTGTCACAAACCAATGGTACCATTTGCCGGATCATTTCGATAAAATCAAATTAGACCAATTCATCGCAATACCCAACCACATCCACGCAATCATACAAATCGTAGGGGCACCCCTTGCGGGTGTCCTTACGACGAATGCCCGTCCCCTCGCAGGTGCCCGCGATGACGATTATCGGTCGACCACAAGGATCGCCCCTGCAAGGGATAAAACGGTGGGTCATATCATTGGGGCATATAAATCATTGTGTGTTCATCATTGTCTGCAATGGGTTAAATTCAATGATCCATCATTTTATATTGGCAAATTATGGCAACGAAATTATTGGGAACATATTATTCGCAATGAATACGAATTGATCCGCATTCGCGAATATATCAGAAACAATCCCAAAATGTGGAAAAATGATATATTCACAAACAAAATGATATAACAAGAGGAGCGCCTGCACAACATGGTAAAAACCAGGAAAATAACATGACTCACTTTCAGACAACAGAAAAACATCTTTCCCAAATCCCTGCTTTGCAATTATTGATGAGCCTGGGGTTCGAATTCATCACACCGGCAGAGGCGCTTCAGGAACGGCAGCACAGAACATCCAATGTTTTGCTGGAGACGATTCTGCGTAACCAGCTCAAGGCGATCAACCGGATCCACTACAAGGGCGGTGAATATCTCTTTAGTGAGGAAAATGTCCAGTCCGCCATCCAGAAATTGAAAAATATCAAATATGACGGACTGCTCAGGACCAATGAAGCGATCTATGATCTCATCACGCTGGGGACGGCACTGGAACAGACTATCGAGGGGGACTCGAAAAGCTTTACCATGAATTATATCGACTGGCGCAATCCCGATCGCAACCGGTTTCACGTAACGGTCGAATACAGTGTGGAGCGCTCCCGGTCAACAGAAACCGCCCGGCCGGATATTGTTCTTTTTGTCAATGGCATCCCGTTTTGCGTGATCGAATGCAAAGCACCACAGGTGGAAATCGAGCAGGCTGTATCGCAGTCGATCAGAAATCAAAATGACGATTATATCCCGAAACTGTTCGTTTACAGCCAGATGGTTCTGGCGATAAATAAAAACAGCGCCATGTATGCGACCATAGGGAGTGCCGCCAAATTTTGGAGCGTCTGGAAAGAGCCCGGGTTGACCACGAAAAACACCAAAAACATGAAACTTGAAGCACTTGAAGATCGGATTCAGGATTCTTTGCAATACAAGGTCAATCTAAATGATTTTTCTGTGACATACATGCCGTCCGGGGATGAAACGGAACGTCTAATAACCGAGCAGGACAAGGCGCTCTTTTCCCTCTGCCGTCCCGACAGGCTGCTGGAATTGGCATACACGTTTACGGTATTTGATGGCGGTATCAAAAAAATTGCCCGCTATCAACAGTATTTCGTCATAAAGTCGACATTAAATCGAGTCAAGCAGTTTGACAACACCGGCGTTCGCAAAGGGGGGATCATCTGGCACACTCAGGGATCCGGCAAGTCTCTGACCATGGTGATGCTCGCGCGCAACCTGGCCCTGGATCCTGATATTATGAATCCGCGAATTGTGCTCGTGACAGATCGTGATGATCTGGATAAACAGCTGG
>CAZSOP010000113.1:0-10461 GCA_964608385.1 uncultured Cytophagia bacterium | reverse complement strand
GGAGGTAGCATGATTTACCAACACTTTAACGCCGGCCTTTTGCAATGGCGCTGTTGCCATTTTATTCTCTTCCGGATGTGTCAAGCTTGAAAACATATACGGAATTCCACAAGGTACACAGCCATTGGCAATATTTTTTACCAATGTTATTGTTTTTTCCGGATAATACCGTTTTGATGTAATTGCACTAACCATACCCGCAGGTCCGCCGCCGATGACCAGAATGTCAGATTCCGTTCTCATTTCGTCTCCTTTCAAGTCGCTATGCGAACACTTGTCGCAATGTGATGAATGCATTCAACATTGCGTTTTCATACCCGTGCTATCTCTTAATATTAGGTCTCCATCTTATATGATTTAGGTTCAATTTTCACACATCAAAAGGACAACAAACCGTAAAGTTCAGTCATTATAAGCTGAGCCATTGTTAATTGTTGTCATTATGAAATAGCGATCTGGTTTTTAAAGCAATCGCACCCAGGGGGCACTCTTGAACACAAAGACCGCAACCGGTGCACTTTTCCACATTCACGGCAGCTGTTGCATCAAGCAAAGAGAGTGCCGCGGTTGGACAGGCCCTTATACAGCGTCCGCATCCGGTACAGAGCTCCTGGTCAATAAAAGCCGATTTTGTTTTTCCGGTATCTATTGTAGCAGAGGCAGAAACTTTTAAAAGAGCGAGCTGATCCGTAATCTGTTTCGCTTTTTCTTTGAGCATGGTCAGTTCATTTGTATCTTCGGATTCTTCGTATGACGAGGTATTTGTGGGAAATTGTCCGAGTTTATCGTCATATAGGGATGGCGGGGAAAATTTCCCACCGGGGCTATTGAGTCGCCTGTGTCTTGCCATACCGTGTCCTCTGCCCTTTCCTTTTCCTCTGTTTTGATGTCCCGGCATATAGCTTTCTCCTATTTTAAAAATGAAAATCATTTTCATTTTTGAATTAAAAAATTTAACGGCAGTGGTCACAAATGCCGTAAAAATGGATAATGTGATGCATGATTTTAAAATGGTGCTTTTTTGATAATGCGTTTTCCGTCTTTTTCATCAATTCCAGCTCTTCCTCAACAAAATCATCATAATTGATAATTTTTTTACACTTTATACAAATAAGATGGTGATGATGCTCAGAATTTTGGGGATCACTCGCCAGCTCATATCGCGCTTTGCCGTCGCCAAAATCGAATCTTTGTACGATCCCTGTATCTGTAAACAATTCAAGAGCCCTGTAAACTGTGGTCAGACCAATGGATGGATTGATCTGTACAGCCCTGATAAAAATATCTTCTGCGCTGAGATGCCTTTGGGTGTCATGCAAAATATTCGCAACAATTTCACGGGACGTGGTCAAGCGCACACCGGCGCGCGACAACTGTTCACGCCACCCTGCACTGTTAATCATGTATTCATCCTTTTTAAGTATCTTTCAATAATTATATAATGATAATGATTTTCATTTTCAATATATCCAATTATGTCCTAAAATCAAACTTTTTTTTGATTCAGTAATTTAAAAACAGGCAGGATGACAAAACATGTATACTTTTGATGGATCTTTACGCGTAAGGTCGAATACGCATTACTTCAGTAATTCTTCTTGGAGAATCCGAAAAAAATCCGCTTTTGCATATTTTTCAAGCCAAGGTCTGTGCCCTCATTTTTGTAGCAAAATACCCCGGAAATCCTGCACCGCTGCAGACAGAGGCTCAAATACGTCTGCCACGGGATGGGGATCATAATCGCCATGAATGGCAACGACAGGAGACGTTATTTTGTCTATCAGCTGCAAGAGGTCTCCACGCTTCCTCATTGCCTCAGCATTCCGCCAGACATCCAGAAAAACATCACCATCAATATGGATTGCTTCAGTATCCCCCTCCCCTTCAACAGGATCATAGCTGTCGGTTTTAGCAACCAGGGTATGTAATCGTCGGAATGCCGCCGCTTGCTCTTTCCGGTGATAACTTTTTAAAGCTGATAAAATGGCGTTCCTTTCTGCTCTTTCATTGTCAGAAAGCCTGCTTGTTCTTGTTCTGTCGAGCTGAGCGACATATTTCTGTTCAAAAGGTCTGCAGCCGACCAGAATTAATTTTGTAACCAGCAATGGAAAACGAACGGTTAGAATGGTGCCGAGCCAGGCTCCCCAGGAAAATCCAATGAGGAAAACGGGTAAATCAGCATAATCAGCAATGACATGTTTTAATTCTTCCCCCTGTCCGTCAACCGATGTGGCCGTTTGCAGCGGTTCGAGAACGCCAAAATCGGCAGACAGCGCCTCTGCCACCGGTTTCATTTCACCAGCCGCACCCGGACCGCCGTCAAGTACTGCAATCCAGTAAGGCGGATACCCATAAATCCTTGGATTTTTCATAAAGCGATATTTATGTAATTTTTTTTAACCCGTAATGATTAAATTTCAGAGTCAGCTGCCGGTAATGATTGTCTCAATCGTATGCTGCTCATAACCACATAAAAAAGGAATCCCGGCGAGTTGCTACAACCCGGTAAGATTGCGCTGAACAAGAATAGAATAAATTTAATGTATCCGGTGAAACGGAGACAGGCTTTGCTGAGGAGCAACCTGTCAAGGGATAACCGGATCGAAGAAAATTGACGGGAGAACGATTTCTTGTCCTCCCACTTTGTTAACTTTTCTTCGCTATGCCTCTAAAACCTATTATCTTCAAATATTTATGCTCTCCTAGGGTCATATGATACTATCGCAGCAATACAGCTTTTTTGGTCATCACAAAATCATCGCTTTGGAGCTGGTAAAAATAGACACCGGCAGCGACGGATTGTCCGAATGCATTTGTGCCGTTCCATCTGGTAGTGTAGGTTCCGGGTTGGATATTCTCATCATCGACCAGGGTGCATATTTTTTGACCCAGTTGGTTGTAAATAACGATCCGCACCGCTCCCGGCGTTGCAACAGACCAGGAAATAACCGTCTCGGGATTGAATGGGTTCGGATAACATTGGATTGAGAAATCTTCTGGTACCTGGCGGTCCGATTCTATACGGGTTAAATCCGTGATCACACCATCCAGCTGTGGAGAAAGGAGATCGTAATGTGTCCGGTCCGCCAGTTCACAACAGGCAGCGGCCACAGCCGTTCGTAAATGCAATCCGGCAATACCGGCCGGCTGAACGGCATCGCGTATCGTCTGGTGGTCATAAAGCTGGTTAGCCGGATTGTCGACACCACTTGCCGGCGTCGTACCCAGAATATCGGCGACATAGCCAAGATCTGCATTGACTCTTGAAAAAGCAATGCCGTTGTTCACCAGACCGTTATTCTGTATCAAAATATGAGGATGGTCGGCAGCCGTCTGCACATGATCGGAATCGGAAGCGACCACGATAAATTTGAGATGGCTTAGATGAACGCCGATTTTATCTAACCAGTTTTCCCCATTCCGCAGCCTCCAAAACTGTTCACAGGCATCTGCGCTACCAAGGTGATCGGGCGCCCCGACCGGTAACAGACCATTGGTTTCTGCATAGCGGGTGACGCGCTCTGAATAATAAACCCGGATATCATCGTTCCTTTCCATACTGATGGGGGAAAGAACAAAATCCACACCACTCTCAACGATGCCGTTACCGTTTATATCGAAATAAAATCCGCCGATAAGCGGTTCCTGAACCGTTGAGGTGTGATGTTTGTTAACATCAATAGCGGCATCGTACTGCAAGCTGTTCATATCCCATTCGCCATTATCCGGGTTATAAGCCGGATTGGTATAGGGATTACCCTTACTCTCATGCCCCTTGTCCCCTGCTTCAGCAGTGGGCATGCCGTCGCCCACCGGTGATTCCCAGTTGACGATCCAGGCCAGATCAGACAGTTCAAAGGCATAACGCCCGGCAACCGCCAGTGTGGCGTTGCCGCCATTGGAAAAGCCGCAAAGACCGACATTGTCAAGTTGTGGCTGTATTGATCCACAAAGATCGGAAAGGCTATTTCCATCAACATCAGCAACCTCCCCCAGGGCAAAGCGAACCACATCCCTGAGCGCCTCGATCGAACCCGGACCGCGCATATCATAAACGCCGCCGCTTCGCATGCCCGGCAATCCACTGCCGGGAAAGTTGAACGAGAGTTCGATGAATCCCTGTTCGCTCAAACCGGGACTGGCAAAAGGTATTCCGCGGCCATCGAATCCTCCCGGCACATAGACCACCACCGGAGACGCGCCGGAAAAACGCCCCTGTTGAGGTAAAATAATCATAACGGCAACACCTTTCGTGCCGGCTGCTGCCGAAGGGACAAAGGTCAGCAGGCTGTCTTCAGCAACCTGCTGTTCAGCTTCCCATTGAATAAACGCGTCGGCAATCTCTTCATGAGAGGCCCATTGCAAATATCCCGCCTCAACCAATGGATCAATGGTTTCGGTGAGCATCTCATCCCAGTACCCTAAATGGGTCAAAAACTCGTCGCTAAAGGTAAACTCGGGATCACCGCTTCCACTTACCACGATATAGTCCGAATCGCCGGCAGGGTCATCGGATATAAAGGCATCGACATGCAAGACCAGATTCATGGCATTGACCCGTTCCGTATCGGCGTGTTTGATGAATTGTCCGGCAAAACGCCTGACCTTAAGAGGAACGCGTTCATGGCGCTTGGTGATATTGGATCCGACACCGGGAATATAGATCAGGGGTTGGGTTTTATCATGCGTTAAGAAGAGAGATATATCTTCCAGGGCATTGGCATTGGACGGCCGCCAGGGATTGGTATAGAGCGCATCATAGCTCTTTTGGGTATATTTGCTTTTAAACACCGACAGCGTTTGTACACCCGCCGGGGATAACAAATCCTTGTTAACCATATCAAAATTACCGTTATGGTCGCTGACCGATATGTTACTCAAAGCTTCCAGCTTTTGCCGGCGAATCTGTATATAGTTTACGATATCATTTTCATCCAGGTTGGTATTGTGATCCGAGGGATGGTGATGATGGGCTTTGCAATACGCCGAGCCATAGGGGGTGCCGTCCGCCCCCTTGCACACCGGACCATGGGTATGGGTCGAAAAGGTGACGTTGTATTGATCCGCCAGCTCACTCAGCATATCGGCTGCATATTTTTTCGCTGCCAACGCCCATTCAAGCTCCGGCTGAATGTTCAGGAAACCGCCATGTTGGTGAAAAAGCCTGGCAAGCTCTGCAAAGACGATGCTCTTGCGCCAAAAAAATCCTTCATCGCTGATCAGATTCTGCGGATCTTCGATGTGAATGCTGAAACATATGTTTACCGGCGCCACGGGTTGCGCCGGCACCTTGACGCCACCCACAACAATCTCACCGTCATCCGGTTCCTTCCATACCGGCACAGTGACGGAGACGTCATCGATATACAATACACTATTCGGTGGCACCTCCACACCGGCATGCGCGTAGCGAAAACCACTGGTGGTCAAAGTGGTAAAAGAAACCAGGTTCCAGTCGGAATCAATAATATGACTTTCTCCATAATGTGGGCCGGAAGCCAGTCCGGCGTTTTCGAATACGATAAAGGGGCGCAAATAAAGTGCAGTAGAAACGGATTTTATCCAGCAGGAAAAGACAATATCCTCAGCTTTATCCGGATTGATCCGTACCGAAAATTCAGTCGTATCATCGCTGTTGTTCACAATCTTATATGACCAGTTGCCGCTATGAACCGATTCATCCGTTCGTTGCAACAAAAGCGCGGCCGGTTGCTCATCAAGATAGGGTGAAACCGTTCGAATGTCATGAGCACCGGTTTCAAAGCCTCCATCCTCATAAATTTCAAAGGCTTCTTCAAGCTCTTCGGAGACAACGGCACGTTTGGGATTAACGCAAATCTCTTCAGGCTGACTCGCCCGAGGCAAGATGAAAACGTTCAACAGGAGAACAACAATGATACTATGGATGTTGACGTTTTTTCCAACAATAGTCATCATAATCTAATCCCTCCGGATTCTTTAACGGAACTATTAACAACAAGACGGCAGAAAATCAAACCATTCAACGATTAACGCTTCATGTAATTAACTCAAACTGGAAATCAGCAAAACGAACGCATTAGCATTCTCCAGAATCGTTTTGGGTATATTGTCGGTGCTATGAGAGTGGTTGCTTTATCAGAGCATACGATGAAAACAACAAAATATTGCATCCATATTAAAATAGTCGTTGGTCATAGGCATCCTGTCACAGAAGTTCTTTTTCTTATACCAAAAAAAATAAATTTTCCACCTGCGAGTTTACGCCGGTTCAATCGCTTTACCTGTGGAATCCTTTTTGAAACATCCTGGCTAAAAGTATTTGATCCTATATTGATACATAGTCAAAATGTTCGCTTGTGAGTGTTGAATAAAATGCGTATGATAATTGTTTAATAAATATAACAGAATTAAAGGACAAAAACCAAAAGTCGGGGACAATAACACGGTCATCCTTTATGACGGAATCTGCAACCTGTGCAATGCCACGGTTCATTTTATCATAGGCGTTGATTACAAAAAACGCTTTCGGTTTGCTTCATTGCAGAGCCGTGCAGGAGAACGCTTGAGGAAACAATACCGTCTCGGCGACCGCCTTTATTCCGTCATTTTAATCGACAATGAAGAGGTATATGATAAATCGACGGCGGTATTGAAGATACTACAGCATCTCGGATTTCCCTGGCGGTTGTTTTCGCTATTGAGATACCTGCCCCGCCGCCATCGCGATCGGTTTTATGCCTATATCGCCCGTAAACGTTACAACTGGTTCGGCACCAGAGATCAGGTACGCCTTGATTCACCAGGTGTCAAAAACCGATTCCTTTAACTCGTATTATTGCTTTGATTTTCCGACTCCAATCCGTAGAGCCTCGACAAACCTTATTCGGAAAAAAGCCGTCTCGACTCTGAATTCTTAATACGTACTTTTTTCTTTTCTTCGCGACACTTTACGACCTCAGCGGTTTAAAACGCCTCTAAAGCGCCAATTTCAATATTTCGACCACATCCTCTTTTTGCAGCTTTTTAAAATTACCCTGCGGAGCGGATTCAGTGCATTTTTCCGCCATCTCCTCAACGCGGCTGGAATCGATATCAACCTGCTCAAGCCGGGTGGGCAGCCCGATCTCATCATAAAAGGCTTTTAACCGTTCGATGCCCTCTCGGGCAATTTCATCATCTGTTTTCGAATTGGATTCTACATCAAAGACCTCCCGGGCAAAATCGACAAAACGGAAAAGGTCTTCTTTATAGACATAGCGCATCCAGGCCGGCATGATAATGGACAATCCGGCGCCATGCGGAATATCATATATGCCGCTGAGCTCATGTTCGATGTTGTGCGAGGCCCAATCGCCGACACGACCGACGGTAAAAAAATCATTGTGGGCATAGGTCGACGCCAACATGATCTCAGAGCGGGCGTCGATATCACCGGGATCAGCCATCACTTTGTGCGTGTTTCTGATCACCGCCCTCAGCGTGCCCTCGATCAGTTCATCGGTAAGGTCTGTATTGCGCACCCGGGTAAAATAACGCTCCATCAGGTGCGACATGATATCAGCAACGCCGATAGCGGTGAGGTCTTTTGGTACCGAAAGGGTCAACTCTGGATTTAGAATGGCAAAGCGCGGACGCATCAACACATCTCCGAGCGGACGTTTGTACCATCCCTCCTCATTGGTGATCACAGAACCGACACTGGCTTCACTGCCGGCGGCCGGATAGGTTAACACACAGCCGGTGGGCATGGCCTCCTTTACCGGTTCGCCTTTGAACAAATCCCAGACATCGCCGTCATATGGCACACCGACGGCAATCGCTTTCGCCGTATCGATCGGACTGCCACCACCGATGGCCAGAATAAATCCGATATCGTTTTTCCGCACCATATCGATGCCGTCGTAAACAAGGCTCAAACGCGGATTCGGCTGCACACCGCTGAGGTCCATGTGGCTAATATTTTCTTTTTCCAGAGACCGAACCACGGTATCGTACAACCCTGTCCGTTTGATGCGATCGCTGCCGTAAACCAGCAACACCGATTTCGAATAGGGCGCCACCTCATGGCCAACCTCTTTTTCCTTATCCCTGCCAAAAATCAATTTGGTTTCATTCTGAAAGGTAAAATCCTGCATAAAAACTCTCCTGATTTTTATTTTTTGATATGAATCGTGACCGATAAAAATTTACACCCATTATTTTTAACATTCTTTCTCTGCGTTCTGCGCTTACTAAAATCTGATTTTCGAATGCATATTTCGAAAAAGCTGTGTTTTAAATACCTGTTTTCCCAGCACTACTTGACGATATCCACTTGCAACGGATGTATCATTTTTTGTATTTCATTTACCGGATCTCCAGAGGAAATATAGCCATTTCGAATGCGCGTACCGATGGGCTCGGTAATAATTATTTCGATTTTCATCGCTATCCTTCTGTCAAATCAATTCATATTCACGGTCAGACCTTGCTCATCGCGAACGGACAACGCCTTGATACCGGTCAATATTTGCTTGTTGTCACCTTTGCCAATGATAATGGTATACCGTCCATGCTCAAAAACCTTGGGCGAAAAAACAGAACCGTTGATGCGCAGAGTATAAACGATGCTGTCATCAGATTCGTTGACAACTTTTACCACCGGATCCGTTGCTCCCACGATCTTCAGCTGTGGCAACCAGGCCACCGCCTGTCGATTGTAATTATCCAACTGATGAATGGTCTTTGGCCAGCCGTTGTATTGCTGAGCGAAAGGAGCTTGGACATCGATTTTACGCGGCCAGCACTCAAAGGTGATCTCGCGATTGTTTTTATCAAAACGCACGATACCGAATCCCGCTGCTCTGGTGGTTAATTTGTTGCCGCCGTTGGGTTCTTTTGAAGGATTGGCCGCAGCCCGGCAGGTGATGCGGTTGCCAAAGCCGTCAAAGTGGCGGCCGGTATAATCGGGCATGCCGGGTTGGCGATTTTCACCCGCTTCGAGCGGATCCCACCAGCGCAAATAGAGATTGGCGATTGAGGGCACACAGAAAGAGTAACAGGCATCTTCCCAGTCATCGATGCCGTGATGAAAAATCGTACCCAGATGCTGATCGCCGGCGATATGCACAGCAAAGCAGCGCCTGATTTCTGCCAGCGCTTTGTTGCGACCGGTCTGCGGCCAGCCGTTGGAATCTATGTCGGCGTCTAGTCTCCCGCCCACCCTGCCGTGAACGTGAGCGCCGCCGCAAAAAATGGTTTGTGACAACACCGCTTTCATATCTGTATCGTGCCAGTCCTGACCCCAGTCTTGTAAAAACGTCAACTGCCGCTGGCCGAGGAGCACAGCACCCTCGACATCGACGCTTGCGGGATCATAATTGGGATCGGTAATGTGATCAGGACGCGGTCCCTGTTGCGGCACCAGGCCTTCGGGACCGGTTTTAAACTTGCGGTCTTCAATAATCGCAAAACCGATACGCCCCAGTGTGAGGTCAGTATAATAGACGCCTATACCCTGCCTAACCGGTGTGGGATCATAGGGATCGGGCAGATGCCAGGTCTGGGCCCGTTCCACTGCTTTGACATAAATGGCCGGCATAAAATAGCCGCCGTCAGAGCCGGCCATGGTGCTCGCTTTAACGCCGCCTTCGCCCCAGAGGTTGCCATGGCCGACATCGTGATCATCGGGAATGGTAATGGTGGGCCGCTTGCGAATGATATCACCAAAGTCGCGTCCAAAACGGAGCCAGTAGCCGAGATGGTGGGTATGGTCGTAAACCTGATCACCGGAGAAAAAGAGCAGGTCGGGGTCGATCTTTTTGATATTTTCGACTATATCCGTTCGGGGAATATCACCGCCATGAACATCATAAATCGAATTGCCGGTAAAGGCCGCCACCAAGATTTCCTCCTGATCGACCGGATCGCGACGGATGAGTCCTTCATAGGTGGCAATGCCATCGAGTGCAACAACCCGATAAGACCGATCCCGAGTGTCATCCCAGTTTTGCACGCGGAAATGGGCCGTCCAGGTTTTGTCATTTGCCTCATTGCCGTATTCCTCTTCAGTGATTTGGGCATGGGCGATCGTTTGCCATTTGCCGTTTTGCTCAAGCTGCAGTTCGGCGATGCGACTCTCGTCATCTTGCAAGGGATAGAATTGGGCTGTCATTTTCAAAATCTGATCATGAACGGTGTAGAGCGCAAAACAGATGCGATTCTCTTTATCAACAACCGGGATATCCACGTAATCATCTGCAAAACCATTTACAACAGTGAGTATCAAACAGAATGAAATGACTCTAAAGGGTTTCAGTTGAATCTTCATCTTGGTCTTCCTTTCTGCTAATTTCGGCTGGTTTATGTTAGATATTAATTCAATGCTGTCCCAAATAATCAAAATCATCATTTTTACAAGTTGAAAATATGGCATTTATACATTTTTTGAGCTAAACGGTCAAAACAGGTCAACAAAAAAACCACTCGTAGTTTTTTTCT
>CAZSOP010000112.1:0-10523 GCA_964608385.1 uncultured Cytophagia bacterium | reverse complement strand
CTTCTCAGCGCTTGGCGAGCTTGGCGGTTTTGGGTACGCATTAACCGGATGATCCAAAAATTTACCTCAGAATTAAACAGAAAAAAGAAAGAGAGGGAACAGAGAGAAAAATCATTTTAAAAAGAGCGACCTGGATTCTATCGCTTCAAACCGGTTGCCGTTAAAACAGTTCATTTCATTGGTTTTATTTTGCTTAACAAGATATTCTTAAAAGAAAGATTTTACATTTTCAAACCATCCATACCATTAATCTTTCTCTTTGTCTTCTCTGAGGTTCTCCGAGACCTCTGTAATTATTATTTTTTTGTTGCAAAAATCTAACCTCTGATCTCTACCTTTCGGCCTATGACTTATACCTTGACAATCCGAAAAATTTAAGCTAAATTACCCGCATCTTTTTAAATCCGCAATACAACAACAGTGAAATGATCGCCCGCAAAAGCATAACCCTGATTCCAGCGGCGCCGGAACAAAGGATAAGCGAAGAGAAAAGGGACGAGCCATGAAAAGATGTTTACTGATTTTTCTGCTGATGTTTATCCCAACCCTGTTTGCAGGTCAGACAACATACCGCTATACCGATTCCCTCTTTACCTCGGTACAAACACATACCGATCTGGGCTACGCCACCGCCCCGGAGCTCAACAGTCCCTATATGGGTGAAAGTGCAACACACAAAACCGGCTTGACCCTGCATATTTTTCAACCCTCGAATGATGAATTGACTCTGAGGCCCATGCTGATTTGCGCTCACGGCGGCGCCTTTGTTGCCGGCAACAAGGAACACGACGACATGATGGCGTTTTGCCGTGAATTTGCCCAACGCGGTTATGTCACCGCAACCATGCAATACCGCCTGGGCATGAACCCGGCCAGCCGAGTCAGCGGTGAGCGGGCGGTCTATCGCGCCCTACAGGACAGCCGCGCCGCGATTCGCTTTATCAGGGAAAAAGCCGTCGAATTCGGCGTCGACACCAGCCGCGTCTATTTTCTCGGCAGCAGCGCCGGAGCGTTTATCGGTCTGCACAATCTCTTTATGAATGAAGCAGCCGAAAGGCCGGCATCAACCGGGACGATCAGCACATTCCCGCCCACACCGAACAACGGCCCTGATCTTGGCGGTTACGATGCCATCAACAGCCGGTATAACCACAACGCCCAGCCAAACGCCGTCATCGCTTTATGGGGAGCGCTGAAAGACACAATTCTGATCAAAAAAGACGACGAGAAAATCCCGGTTTTCCTGGTTCACGGCACCGATGATATCATCGTCCCCTTTGGTCTCGGCCATCCCTTTCAGGCGCCGGCACTACCCGGCACTTATGGCAGCAAGGTCATTGCAGAAAAATTCACAGCCATCGGCTATCCCCACCAAACCTATTTTGTCAAAGGCGCCGGCCACGAGTTTTACGGCGTCCACAACGGCCGGTGGCACCCGAAACCCAACGCCTACTGGGATAGCGTGCTGACCAAAAGCAACCATTTTCTCTATCAACAGCACAAGCCACAGGCTGCATTCGATTTCACAACAGAAAATTATACGGTTCACTTCAGCGACCAGAGCAGCGACGAAACGCTCTCCTGGCACTGGGAATTTGGCGATGGCGAGACGAGTGCGGAACAGCATCCGACCCATACCTATTCACAAAGCGGAACCTATAAAGTCAATCTTTATATAGAAAATAAAATCTCGAGCTGGGACACCACGTCGGCACTGGTAACCATCATTGAATCCGGCGTTGAAACAGCTTTAACCCAACCGACAAAAACAGAGCTGATGAACAATTTTCCCAATCCCTTCAATGCCTCGACGACCATCACCTATTCACTGGCAAAAACGGGTCATGTAGAACTGAACATTTACAACCTCGCCGGCCAAAGGGTGAAAAGCCTGGTAAACGAATACCAGGCAGCGGGCGGCTATGCGCATCACTTTCATGCGGAAAACTTGTCAAGCGGACTCTATTTTTATCAATTAAGAATCGACAACCGCATCGTAGCGGCTAAAAAAATGGGATTGCTGAAATAGAAAAATGACACGACCAAGCTCCTATATAACCCTCTTTGTCTGCCTGCTTTTCGTCAGCCTGTCGGCGCAACCCTATCCCGACCAGCATTACGTTCTGGAATACGACTCCCTGTGCGCTCATATCAAAACCAGCAGCGGTGTGGTAAAATCGAACGACGGGAAAAGATTGATCCTGGCGGAGAACCGGACGTCCGGTTTTGTCATTTTATCCGTCCAGAGCACCCGGCATCCCTTTAACCGCGGCCTCCCATCGTGGAACGGCACAGCTGCAGGGTCGAAAAACGGCTTTATGATTCAAATGCGCTTTCCCTGGGGCGATGGCTGGTCGCCCTGGCTCACCGCCGGCTATTGGAAGGATTACATCTGGAGCTCATATGGCCGCACCAGCTACGGACAGGGTGCAATCGACTATGATTATGTCGTGCTAGACGCCTATCAAACCCGGTTTCAATTTAAAATACTTATGAATCGCGACAACACAAACGATCCCTCCCCCACCCTGCACAAGCTCTCTTTTTTCGTCGGCGATTCGCGCACCACATCTGCCATCAATATAAGCGCTATTGTCGCTGACAACCCAGATCCCATCTTTATCACCACTGACTTTTACTACCAATACGGTCTCGATCCGCAAATCGGTGGCAGTATCTGCTCACCGACCAGCGTCTCCATGATTTTGCGCAGCTATGATATCGAGGTCGAGCCGGTCCCCTTTGCCCGCGATACTTATGATCCCTACTGGGGCATTTTCGGCATGTGGCCGCGGGTGGTACAGAATGCTTCTCAATACGGCCTCGACGGCGCCGTCACCCGGTATCGCAGCTGGAGCGAGGCGCGTGAAACGCTGGCAGCCGGCGGCCGCATCGCCATGTCTGTTGGTCCGCCCCTCTACGGTGGTCACCTGATGATGCTGGCCGGCTTTACAGACGACGGCCGCCCTATCGTGCACGATCCGGCAAAATCAAACGGCTATGCCTATGTGTTCGACAAAACCAGTTTGTCGCATTCCTGGTTTGACAAGGGCGGCATTGCCTATACCTTTTATCCGTCTGAAACACCTTCATTGGTGACCACATTTCCGCAGCAGCTACAACCCACTCTTTTTCAGCTGCAGCAAAACTATCCCAACCCTTTTAATGCCTCGACGACAATCAGCTACTCCCTTGAAAAAGAGATGCACATCCTGATATCCGCTTACGATATCAATGGCCGCCAAGTCGCAACCCTGATCGATAATCAAATGCCCGCCGGTGAACATGTCAGCATCTGGGATGCCACCCGATTACCATCCGGAACCTATTTTATTCGTCTGATTTCCCATGCCGGTCAGCAAGCAATCAGGTGCGTACTGGCAAAATAATAATTTCCGGAAAACAAGGTTAAAGCTTCACTTGCTTTTACCTAAAGGATACCTCTGCAATGCGCCGGTTTCCGGCGGGATTCCCTCCACAAACCCTCTGGTTTTATATAAGGGTCTAAATGCTCAGGTATTGGTGAGAAATGACCGGCATGCGTTCTGTCCGATCCGGGAAAAAACAAAAAAAAAAAAACAGCCTCCTTACTTTCCGGCCAGTACCATAAATTCTCTTTCCACCCTGTTACCATATTCATCGACAAGGGTAAGACGATGGTTCCCGGCATCAGGTACACAGGCCATCTGATGAATATCCGTGGTCGTTCCCATATAGACGTTATCCAGATGCCAATGTACGGTTGTGCTCGCCTTTCGGTGCGCCGCTTCAAAGACGACGCGGCCGAGATGACCATCCAGTTCTCTGGGCACAAAAATCTCCCCTTCTCTGTCGGGATAAAGAATGGACATAAAAGCGACATGATCCGAACTCATAGTATAAATACAGTCCGGATGATAGGGCGGCAGTGGCTCATAGTCCGAGTGATATTGCTTGTAAAACCACTCCATCGCCGGCGGTAAGACAAAACGGTTTTGTGAAACCATCCCGGCAACAGAGGCACAATCGGTATTGACCTGAAAACATGCGCTGCTGTCGAGATGAACGATGCGGCAATAGGGGCAGGCAGGTGTTTTGACGGCGGAACGCGGAATCCATTCGGTTTTTACAGAACGACAATGCATCCCGGCGCGATAGCCGCTTTGGGCACATATACCGGCCTGCATCAAGTCGGCCTCCGGCGGTGCAAACCAGGAGGTCGGTGGCAGCATATCGAACAGGTCAAACAATACCGGAGCGGCGGCAGAAAGCCCCACCAGGCCGGGACGTCCTTCACCATCGGCGTTGCCGATCCACACGCCGACAACATATTCCGGCGTCACACCGATCGCCCAGGCATCGCGAAATCCATAGCTGGTGCCGGTTTTCCATGCGACGCGGCGCGAAGAGGTAAATTGCCGCCAGCCTCTTTCTATTCCGGGACGGGTCACTTCCAGCATCGCCTTGAGCGTCAGCCAGCTTGCCCCTGGCGTGAACAGACTCGTACCCGCTGACTCTTTTTGTGTTTCATGGTTGACGACAGTAAAATGACAGGTTTGCGGCAGCTGCGGATGATGAAAGCGGTTTACCCCCTGTGCCATGGTTGCATACATTTGACAAATTTCCCACAGCGTCGCCTCGGCGCCGCCGAGGATGAGGGACAATCCATAGTCGTCCGCTTTGCGAAAAAGCGTGCTCATGCCGAGATCACGTAAAAGCGTATAAAAGCGATCGACATTATAGCGATGTAGCAGGCGTACGGCAGGTACATTGAGCGATTGAGCCAGAGCCATATCCGCCGGTACGGCACCGCGAAAGACACGGTCATAATTTTCCGGCGCATAGCCGCTAATCCGGGTGGGAATATCGCCGACCAGCTGCGAAGGCAGCAATTCACCGTTTTCCAGCATGGCGGCATAGAGAAAGGGTTTAAGAATACTTGCCGTACTGCGCGGGGCGGTAATTACATCAACATAACAACCATGGGCGAGGCCGGCCTGCATAACATTGCCGACGTAAGCGAGCACGTTTCCGGTTTGAACGCTCGCCACCAAAACAGCGCCGTTGTTGATACCGTTGGCAGCCAGCGGCTGGTGATGTCGGTTCAGAATGGCAATCGCTTTTTTCTGCAGTTCAACATCGATTGTTGTCTGATGCAGGGATGCATTTTTCCCGATTCTGTCGCCCTTAGCGTTCAACTGTTGCAGCAGGTGTGGTGCCATCGCCGGAAGATCAAACGGTGCACCCGGTAATCGTTCCGCCTTTGCCAGCCGGCAGGTCAGAGAATCCATATGGCCTTTTTCGTGCAACCGTTCAAGCAGGCGATTTCGTTTCTTAAGGTATCTATCCTGATTACGGCCGGGATAGATCAACGCCGGACTGTTGGGCAAAACAGCAAGCGCTGCAGATTCAGCCCAGGAGAGCTGATGCGGTTGCCGGCCGAAATAACGCCAGGCGGCGGCTTCAAGCCCAACAACATTACCGCCAAAAGGCGCATGAGAGGCGTAGAGCCTCAATATCGCCCCTTTGCTTTTACACATTTCCAGGCGCAGGGCGAGAACCATTTCGATCAGTTTTTCACCCAGCGTGCGCCCCCGCCCCATTCTGGAAAGGCGAATCACCTGCATCGTCAGCGTGCTGGCACCGCTGACGATGCGACGCCGGCTGATGTTCTGCCATATGGCTCTGACCAGTGCCAGGGGATCAACGCCGGGATGATGAAAAAATCGCTTGTCTTCGAAACAGATAACGCTTTGTTTGTATTTATCCGGTATGTTGGCCATCGGCGGAAAACGCCACTGTTCATCAGCCGCAATGGTTGCGCTCAAAAGCGCACCGTTTCGGTCTGTGAGCACCGTCGAATAAGGCACATCAAACACATTGCCCGGTGAAAAAAACCAGATCAAAAAGAGCAGTACAAAAGCTGCGATAATACCAAAGGTGATCCTTCTATATTTTCCGGATTTCGTTTTTGGTTGAAAAAACATCACCACAACTCTATTCGTTCGTTCCCGGTTTGATAACTCTGATCCATTTCCCTGCCACCCTGGCGTTTATGGTGGCGTCGTACATGGCTTCGACCTGTACCATGGGCAAATAGAAACGACCGGTATAGCCGGCATTGAGTAAAACCCGAAAGGTCTTGCTTTCTGCTTTTTTCATATCAAAATAGGTATAAACCCGATCATCGCGGATATCCTGATAGGTAAACTCTGAATCCTCCGCCCGTATCGAGGGATCCATTCGTTCATTGCGAATTTCCCAGCCTGATGGAAAAAGCTGAGACAGGGCAAGTCCCTCATAAACCGTTTGGGGTCCACTATGCGTTACCGTCACATTGGCCACAAAATCCAGTCCCTGCGGCAACAGCGACGGATCCAGAACCTCACCCTCAAGAGTCTCATATTGTACCTGCAAATTCAAACCCTGTTGGGCGGCTTTTTCCGCTCCCATCGCCGGTGTTCCGGTTAATACAAGACGGGGATAGAGCGGAAAACGGTTTGGATTTTTCACACTAAAGGAGGCCTTTGTGATGTCATACACAGACAGGGATTGTTGTAAAACAGGCGCAGACGTGGTTGCTTTTTTCTTCTCGTTCTGCCAGCCATAACGGCACTCCATCTCGTCATCCCCGGCGCCGACGCCGGCATAGCGCGCCATAGCGATCAGGGCATAGGCGGTGGTCTGGGTACTGAGCCAAACATCATCGCTGAGGCGATCGCTGATCTTTTGAATCAAGAGTTCCGCCCGATCAGAATCTTTCATAATCAACAGCGATTCAAGAATCATCGCCTGATCTCTTAACGCAGAGCCATAGGTATTGCCGAGTTCGTGATAGGTTTCAACGGACAAGGGTGCATTTTCGACCAATTCCGTCGCAGCTTCCGGTTGCCCAACCAGATAATAAGACGCAGCCAGGCGCCAGCGTGCGACCACGGGCAGATTATCCATCTCCCGCAGGCGATTCATGGCACCCAGTTCAGGGCTGCCATACAATGCCAGGGTGAAGAGGCGATAGACCTGCTGCAGTTCGGACCGGGGAGACCCCGTTACCCAGGAAAAGGCACGGTTGCGCTGATATTTCTGCCATTGCGACAGGGTCCCCATCGGTACGGCATAGCCGAGTCTTTGTGCCTCGATGAGAAAATGCCCGGCCCAGGTCGAGGACCATTCATCAGCATCGCCTCCCGGCCAGGTTGAAAAGCCCCCCTCAAAGGTCTGAAAGTTTTGGATACCTGCGATGGCATCTTTAATATTCTTTTCGATCTCTTTCTGACGTTGCGGAGACAAATCCAGCAATTTGTTGAGATAAAGCTGGGGAAATGCCGCAGAGGTGGTCTGCTCGATACAGCCGTAAGGATAGCGGACAAGAAATCCCAGCCGCTTTGCCAGATTAAGCGGCGGAATACGGGAAATTTCCAGCATCGCTTCATTGCTGCCCGGAATGCCGGGTAGCGAAATCTCCTCTGACCAGGTCGCTCCCGCCTGTAATACCGTATCCAGAACATCCACCACCGGTTGCATGGGGTTGCGGATTTCAATTTCAATGTTTTGCTCCGCTTTTTCATCTTTGCTCTGGGCGAGTATACGGACGCTCCCAACCCCTGCATTCTCAGCCTGCAGATCAAAATAAACCATCTTATCACCGGGTTGATCAAAACCCAGGCTTTGGTTCGGGCTTTCTTTAATGGTTAATGGGCCCTCCGTTCGAATATCGACATCAGCAGAACGGATATTCTCTTCCATTGCAAAAACCGTCACCGGCAAAGCGACGCTCTCCTGCGGTCCCAGAACCCTGGGCAGCGTTCCCAGAACCATAAGGGGTTTGCGCACGGCAACCGTTTTATCGCCGGAACCAAAGGCATTCCACATACCAGCCACAGTCATAATTCTCACCGATCCAACATACTGCGGCATATCGATATCATGATGCCGAACCTGGTTTTTTTGCAATTCAACCGGTCCGATAAATTTCACCATAGGCGGAAACCGATTTGCCCGGCGCCCCCCCTGCACTTGCTCTTCGGTACCATCGCCGCCGACAGCCAAAAGGCGTTCCAGCCTGCCGCTATAGGCACCGGCGATCATATCGTAAAGGTCCCAGGTTTTCACCCCAAGAGCCTCGCGATGATAAAAGGCATTCCATGCATTCGGCGTCGAAAAATGGGTCAAATCGAGCAACCCCTCGTCGACCAAAGCAAGAGTATAGGTCATGGCCCGACCATTCTCTTCGCGTATCGACACGCGAACGGTTTCTTCGGGACGGAACACATCACCGCACTCGATAACAGGATTCAGTATCGTTTCAGGATTGAACACTTTGATCGGAATGACGCCATACAATCGTATAGGCAAGTCATTGCTGCTTTGCAGATGAGGTTGTAAATAGGTAATATGCACATAGACATTGGGCGCCATTACTGCTGTGGCCCGAAATGAATATTGAATCGTTTCGCCACTGGGCTCAAGCCAGTCGCTTAAAATAATACCTTTACCCGTTTCAATGGAAAGCAATCCTCTACCGTCTTTTGCTGTAGGGATGTTCAGGGTAACCGTCTCACCAACTTTGTATTCGCTCTTGTCCGCAGAAAAGGTCAACACAGCAGCGCCGGCAGCCAGATTCTTTTGTCCACGACCTGCCCATCCCGGCCAATCGATATAGACGATTTTTCCAGTGCTGTGATTGCCGCCGAGATCATGCGCCCGGATTAAAAACCGGCCCCATTGCGGTTGTGACACCCGCAACTTGTATTCACCTCGTCCGTCGGCCAAATGAACCGTATCGATTTCAATGGGTTGATAGGAGGAGGTACCGACATAATCCGCCAGACTCTCACCGCCTTTTTCCCACCACCAGCGCCATTTGATCTTGTAGAGTTTGATCAACACATCCGCATTGCGAATCAAATCGCCTTTATGATCCAGGGCTACCAATTGAACCGTGTGCGTGGTATCGGTGAGCAACATGCCCCTAGCCTTGTCACCTTTTGGTGCCGAAATTCCGATATACCGATCATAGGGATGGAACGGCATATCGCTACGATCAACGCTAAAGGCACCGCTTTGCTCAAAAACGCGGGTGATAAAACGGGCATTCAGCATGCCGGAAGATGCATCATCGCTTTTCACGATGGAACGAAAGGTTGCCTTGCCGTTTGGACCGAGCCGGCCTTCATAGATCATTTGATTTTGCGGTTCATAACGCTTTACCGGGTCATCAAACTCATAAGCACTATAACTCTTAAACTGTGTATTTTGGGCAGTAAGAGCCAGCTCCACATCGGTTTTAAGCTTTTGCGCCACCGCGCCGTGCAGCCAGGCGGATTGAATCGTACCGACAATAGTGCCTTCGGTTAATTGCTCTCTGGGACCAAAATCAACATCAATCTTGAGGCGATTTGGTCGAACGGTTTCAATACTCAAGGGCTTTTCAAACGTAACCCCGCCCGCTTTTATGCGGGCCAGCCATTTCCCGGTCGGTGCATCTGCAGCGGTGTTGAGCTTGAAGGTATAAAATCCATTCACAGACCGAACTTTTTTAATAAAATTCACCCGTTGTCCGCGAGGATTTTCAAGTTCAAGTTGAATGGGATAATTTTGCGGCAACGGTTTATCGGTGTTGTATAAAATAAAAGTTAAATAAATAGTGTCTCCCGGCCGCCAGACACCCCGCTCTCCGTAGAGATAGCCCTTTAGACCCTTTTCAATGACCCGACCGTCAACATCAAAGTGACTCACCGACAAGGATGAGCCGTCATCCAGCTTTAAATATCCTCTTTGTCCATTTTTTTCCGCAATCAATAGAAAAGGGTTTTGACCGGCAGCTAAAAAAACGATTCCGTTTTTATCGCTTATCGCGTTATCCAATACGCTTTGTTGAAAATCGAAAAGTTGTATATGTACGCCCTCCAAAGGCCTGGCTGTTCGAAGATCGGTAACCACCGCCATGACTGAATCGCTCTGTCCTTTTTTGGCAATCAGACCGATATCAGAAACAAGAAAATTTCTTGCTACCCTGATATCGTGATCATAATAATGGCGATAATAGGCGGGATGACAGGGGTTGCGGCGGTTGCGGTAATACTCGCCATAATCATAAGAGCCATAGCTGTCCCAGTAACTGCTCTCATCATCTTCCCAGGATTGCTGCAGATCCAACTCCTCTTCTTCGGTTTTATCGGGACAGTCATAAACGATATGTTTGCGGACAAAATAAAGCTCGAGGCGGTACAATCCGCCGGGATGTTGTTCAATAAGCGGAGAAACATCCAGGCCATACTGTATCCAGCGGTTTGCCTTATCGGCAGTAAAATTCAGCAAAATTTCTTGATGCCAGACGATTTCACCCACTCTTTTTAATTCACGCTCGCCCGCCAGATCATTGATCTGCAGAAACTGAGGTAAATTGGTCTCTTTAATGCGAATCGCTTTAACGATCACCGCGTTTAAATTGACCGTTTTGATAGGAATGGTGGTTTCCAAAGTAGATGGTATAATGACGCGTTCACCGACAAAGCGAACCTCTGGTTTGAGTTCCTGGAAAA
>CAZSOP010000111.1:0-10538 GCA_964608385.1 uncultured Cytophagia bacterium | reverse complement strand
ATTGGTTCTGCTTAACAGCTTTTCAAAATCATACAAACTGCCACAGGTGGCCAGCGCTTTTTTCATAAAATATCCTTCCGTATCGACGCTGTCACCGTCCTGATCAAGGGATTCAGAATTCATGATGGCAAATCCGGCTGTATTCAGCCCCATCCATACCTGCGTGGTATCATTTTTATTTATAATACCGACAAAATCATAGACCTTGCCCTTGAAAAACGCGATTTCATTGTCGCGAAAGCTGGTATCCCGGTTTTTCCACAACAAGGGGCGTCCGTCGAGGGTAATCTGACCGGAAACCGTAGCAACCGTACAGCTTGCTGCTGTCTTCGGTGAAAACGCAACCGTGCAAAACAGAAAAAACCCAAACATCCATCGAAGAATTTTTCCGCTCATCCTCAATTTTATCAATGTTCTCTCCTCAAACGACATTACTTTTGTTGTTGCCGAGGTTTCCGTATCGCAACCCTTCAATCAACATGTTTTTAAGCTGATCCTCACTTAGATCAAAATGCAAAATGCCTTCCACGGCAATGGATATTTTACCGGTCTCTTCAGAAACCACAATCACCATGGCATCGGTCTCCTGCGACAGACCGATAGCTGCGCGGTGACGTGTGCCCCACTCTACCTTTTCCCGAATGTCAGCGAGAGGAAGAATACAACTGGCGGCCTGGATGATATCGTTCTGTATTACAGCAGCACCGTCATGCAAAGGTGAACGGGGATTGAATATGGATACAAGCAAAGGAACGGTTACTTCCGCCTGGGTCTGCACGCCGGTCTCTATGGTTGTCCGCAATCCGGTTTCACGGCCCATGACAATAAGAGCGCCATAGCCCCTGTCGCGCAATTCAATGGTGGCTTTGACCACTTCATCCACCACCCGACTGCCGCTTACTTTGATGAAATAACGCACCACCCGGCTTTGCCCGACATAAATCAAAAGTCGCCGTAATTCCGGCTGGAACAAAATAACAAACGCGATCAGCCAGACGGTCCTCAAATTTTGAAAGATCCAGCTCATACCACGCAGATGAAAAAGCGGCGCGATGACCGAAAGCACCAATATAATAACCAACCCCACCATCATCTGCGATGCCCGGGACCCGCGTAAAAATTTATACAGCCGGTAAATGATATAAGACATCACAGCGATATCCAGAATATCCATCACAGTGACGGGAATAAAACCTATTTTGAAAATTTCGAATCGCATAAAATCCCGTTAACAGAAAAGTTCAATTCCTGCGTACAATAGCGTCTGCCACCAAAAGCGCACGCTTGACCGCGGCGACATCATGAACGCGTACAATATCGGCGCCATTCGCTGCCGCCAGAACCACAGATGCCAACGTTCCCTCCAGGCGTTCATCTACAACGAGTCCGGTAAGCGTCCCGATAAATGACTTGCGTGACGGTCCGACCAGCAGCGGGGAAGCGAGCTTTTTAAAACATCTCAGCTGCTGCAGGATTTCCAAATTGTCCTGCAGCCGTTTGCCGAATCCGATACCCGGATCCAACGCAATTTGGGCCTCATCTATTCCATGAACGATTGCCGACGATTTTCGTTTTTGCAAAAATTCGGTTATCTCTCCGATCACATGGTCATATTCGGGATTCCTTTGCATATCCGCCGGCGTTCCTTTCATATGCATAATAATGACACCCGCATTATTTTGCGCAATAATTTTCATCATTTCTTCCGATTGCAAGCCGCTGATATCATTGACAACACCAGCACCTGCCGCCAGAGCCCTCGAGGCCACCCCGGGTTTGGACGTGTCGATGGAAATCGGTATCGTCAATTCCCCGGCCAGCGTCTCGATCACCGGAATGACCCGGCGCAGTTCTTCGGAGAGGGAAACCCATTCCGCTCCCGGGCGCGTCGATTCCCCACCGATATCGATAATATCCGCTCCCTCCGCCTGCAGCTCGACCGCCCGCTCGATAGCAGCTTTGGTATGAAAAAACCGGCCGCCATCGGAAAAAGAATCCGGCGTGATATTTACAACCCCCATAATCAAAGTGCGGCTTCCAAGAGACAGGCTAAAACGACCGCATCTCCACGAAACCGGCTTATGGATTGATTTGGATTTCAATGTTCAACTCACTGGTATCCGGTTTTGTCAATGCAAACAAGCGCTTTCGCGCTTGATCGACAAACTTGTCTTTTTCACCCTTTTTATAGCGGATGCGCAGGCGGTATTCTTTTATTGCCTTTTCTATCTCACCACGGCTCTCATAAAGATAACCCAAATATAGGCGAGAATTAAGGTGATTGTTCAGAGAGATCGCTTTATTAAAGAACCGCTCAGCATTTTGATAATCACCGCTGTTGTAATAATAGATACCAAGATTGTAATATGCATCCGCATTTTGGGGGTCAATTTCCAAAATATGGTTGTATATCTCTATAATTCGCTGTAAATCACCCTCGATAACGGAAAACTTGCCGAGAAACAACCATCCCTGAATGGAGCGTGGATGTATATAAAGCAGTTTTTCAATTTCATCGATCGCATCTTGACGCCAGCCATTAAAAAAGAGATAATCGGCCAGATAGAGACGAGCCTCCTCAAAACACGGGTTCAACCATAAAGCATGCTCGATCAGGGATTCTACATTTTTAAAACCGAGCCGCTTGATCCGGTTTTTATGTAAATGGGCAAAATCCAGGTATACAGCGGCATTGTTCGCATTCAGCTCTCTGGCTTTGCGCAAATAGGATTCCGCTCTTCCCCACATTTCATCAAGAAGATAAAACCGGGCGGCGATACGGTAAGCTTCTGATTGGGTACTGTCGATGCCGTAAATCGTACGCTCACACAATTTCAGGGCGCGCAACTGATGATATCGTCCTGTTTTTCCCTCATTGTCAAGATGGATACCGTATTGCATATGCACCTGCGCCAGGTGATTCCTGATGACCGGTTCCATAGAATCGGCGAGAAAGAGCGCTTGTCCATACTCGAGCGCCTGATGATACTCTTCTTGCAGCAACATTTTTTGGGATTGGGCGAGCTTGTAGGAAATATCGGCCCGACTGATGCAAAGGCCACCCTTATGCGCGGGTTGTTGATAATACTCTAAAAGGGCAAAAGCGACTGTGTCGGCAACAGCAGAAATGTTATCATGTGTCGCTCGGACCCGGACGGTATCTGCGATTCGAATGTCATCGGTATGAACATCATAAAGCCGCCAGATATAGGAATTAAGACCGGGCCGGTAATCGAAAAGAACAGCAGCATCGAGTTGTATTCGCCGGCTAAAGCGCTTTAGGTAATTCTCGTCCGAAACCGAATCAGGTTCGATCGCCTGCCACATCCACGCAGGAGGGTATACCAGAGTATCCGGTTCAAAAGCGAGGCGATCGATCATTCGGTTGGCAATGGCCCACTCTTCAACGGATGCAGGCAATATGGCCAGACGCAACTTTTGCGGCCGCTGCTTCCAGACAGCACATGTGCAAAAAAATAAAGCAAGAAACAAAATCATATAGATCCTGTTTCCTGCTCTTTTTAATATCGTCAAAAAAATCTCCATATCGGAACCATAATGTCCGTTGATGGTCTCCGTGCAAGGTCTAATGGCAGAGGAACAGAAGCAGATAAAAACAGCCGGGTTTATTCAGAGTCTGCTTTATTCTCTTGAAAAGTTTTCCGGCTTTGCACTTTTTGTTTGCTTCCGGTTTGCGTTTTTGATTTTCTTTTTTTCTCTCCCTCACAAGTCGATTTTGCCGTGCGCTTTTTTGGTGTTCGAAGAGGAGGTAATTTCTTCCCATCGAGCAGCATATCCAGCTGATCGCTGTCGAGTGTTTCCCGCTCCAGCAAGGCATTGGCGAACGCGTGCAATGCGTCCGTATTCTTTTTTATCAATTCTTCAGCGTCGCGAATAGCCTCCTCAACGATGGTCCTGACTTCCTGATCGATCAGTTCCGCCGTCTCTTCGCTATAATCGCGATGCTGGGCGATTTCCCGTCCCAAAAAGATCTCATCCGGCTTGTCGCCGAAGGTCAGTGGACCCAGCTTTTCACTCATTCCCCATTCACACACCATTTTACGTGATAGCTCGGTTGCCTTTTTGATATCGTCTCCAGCTCCCGTGGTCATTTCCTTCAGGGCGACTTGCTCGGCAGCCCTGCCGCCCAAAAGTTGCCGCATTATAGCCAGACAATACTTTTTGGTATAATTGTGCTTGTCGGTCATAGGCAGCGACATGGTCACGCCCAAAGCTCTTCCGCGTGGAATAATGGAAACTTTGTGAACCGGGTCGGTTCCGGGGGTCAGTTTGGCCACCAGCGCATGTCCGGCTTCATGATAAGCCGTGGTTCGTTTTTCATCTTCGCTGATCAACAGACTTTTCCGCTCCGCGCCCATCAGTACCTTATCCTTTGCCTCTTCAAAGTCCGTCATTTCAACGCATTTTTTATTCTTTCTGGCAGCCAACAGTGCGGCTTCGTTGACCATATTGGCCAGATCGGCTCCTGAAAATCCGGGTGTCGATTGCGCCAGCACGACGAGGTCGATATTTTTGGCCACCGGTATATCCCGCATGTGAACTTTGAGAATCCCTTCGCGGCCGCGCATATCCGGACGATCAACAACGATTTGACGATCAAAACGCCCCGGTCGCAACAGGGCTGAATCCAAAACATCCGGACGGTTGGTGGCGGCGATTAAAATAACTCCCTCATTGGAGCTGAATCCATCCATCTCGACCAGGAGCTGATTCAGGGTTTGTTCTCTTTCATCATGTCCGCCTCCCAATCCGGCACCCCGGTGACGGCCGACAGCATCGATTTCATCGATAAAAATAATACAGGGCGCATGGGATTTGCCCTGCTCAAATAAATCCCGAACCCGGGAAGCACCTACACCAACAAACATCTCAACAAAGTCGGCTCCCGAGATGCTGAAAAAAGGCACCGCGGCCTCACCCGCAACGGCCCGCGCCAGCAGCGTTTTACCGGTGCCCGGCGGCCCCAGAAGCAATGCGCCTTTGGGAATCTTGCCGCCCAGGCGCTGAAACTTGTCGGGATCTTTAAGAAATTCAATGATCTCTTCCAGCTCTTCTTTGGCCTCATCGGCTCCGGCAACATCCTGAAACGTTACCTTGGTCTGATTTTCCATCCACAGCTTGGCGCGCGACTTTCCGAACGCAAAAATACCACGGTTGCCCCCCCCTCCTCCCTGCATACGCCGTAAAATGTAAATCCAAAAGCCGATGAGCAAAAGCCAGGGAAGCGCGCCGAAAACATAATTCCAGATGCCGGGGCTGTCTTCCTTGAATAATATTTTAATATTATAGCTCTTGCGCCAGGCATCGATGATATCCGAATCCATGTTGGGAGGAAGCGTAACCCGAACGCTGTACTGCTTTTTGTTAAAGCGGTTGTTCACCATTTCCTCGCGGCTGGCATAGAGTGTCCGGTTCTCAACCAGAATGGTTTTAATATTGCCGCTTTCCAGACTGGAAATAAACTCGTCATAAGAAAGGACTTCTTCAGCCTGGCGCTGAGATGAAAAATATTGCGACAGGAATAGTGCAACCGTGATAATGATCACCCAGAAAAACAACGTACGGGAAGCGCGTTTCCATTGAGGTCCCTCAGGAGGAAATCCCGGTTTCTTCTGGTTCCCCTCCGGCTTTTGCCGTTTTGGCGGCTGAAGCGGATTTTTCTTTTTGTTCTTGTCTTTATCTCTATTTTTATCTGCCATTTCTTTTTTTACACTCTACTGTTAATGTTCAACCCGGTTTCAATCATTCCAACAAGTAAACCGCAGGTAAGTTCCGTAAAATTTGTTTGTGATCCAATCCGTAACCGACAACAAAATGATCCGGGATGGTAAACCCGACATATTCGATATTGATATCGGTCCTGACGTTGTCCTTCTTGTACAACAACGTCACAACCGCCAGAGAGGCAGGTCCGTAGGACCGGAACCGTTGCCGTAAAAACTGTATAGAAAGACCTGTGTCTATAATATCCTCAACAATAATAACATGCCGGCCCTCGATCTCGGCGTTGATATCCTTTTCCAGCCTGATTTTTCCTGATGATTTTTTTTGGTCGCCATAGCTGGAAATGCGGATGAAATCAATCTCCAGATCGATTTCAACCCGGCGGATCAAATCCGCCATAAAAATAAAACCGCCGTTTAAAACACCAATAAAAATGGGCTGTTTGTCGCGATACTCTTCGCTGATCTCTTTGCCCAGTTCGCCGATTCGATCCTGTATATCCGCCTGCGAGAGTAATACGCGAAACTTGTTTTCATATACGGTTTTTTCAAACTCTGATCTGTTCATGCCGCTTTTCTGACAAGGTTAACTTTATTATTTTTTCCGTGTTTGCTGTTACTTTAAAACGGTCATCCAGCCGGTGACCGCAAATCCATACGATTCCAGATGATGATTCCAGTACAGGCACCCGATCCCGGTGATAAAAGGGGATTTTGGCATCGGTGAAAAAATCCGAAACCTTCTTATGCCCCTTCATTCCCAACGGAATAAAAGCATCGCCCGGTCGCGGCGTCCGGATCATCAACGGCATTTCCAGCTTACCGGCATCTGCATAGGCGATAGCAGGGTCGGCGTTTCGTGCGATGTGTTGCAGGGTTTTATTCGTATACCCGGCCGTAAACAGCAAATCATCCCATAATTGTACCCGGGCCGGAAGCTCAGTGACGATTCCATGCTCCGCAGGTTGCGGCTCTCTGCCGACAACAATGGCGCTCCGCGTTGCAGTGATATAAAAAGAAGACCCGATATCAATTCGTTTATGACTCTGCCGCTTTTTTAACAGGGATAGAAACAGTTGAAATTTCTTAAAATCAAAAGCAACCTCAGTCCCCTGCGCCAACTGATGTAATGCTTTATCCAGAATATACTTTTGTAGAAACGTAAAGTACATCAAAAAGGGCTCAATATCAAGAATAATTTTGTTCTGATCTCGTTCTCTAAAGCAGTTCTGACAGGCGTTTTCCGCCTCCTGTCTCATATAATCTTCCGCCTGACGCATATTTTCGGACAGGCTGTTCAAAACCGAAACCACAGAAGGGTTAAAATCCGATTTCAACAACGGCAAGAGCGCATGGCGCACCCGGTTTCGGGTAAATCGCTGATCCATATTGCTTTTATCAAAGCGCCAGGGAATGCGGAACTGTTGCGCATAGTGATATATCTGCTCACGGCTAAAATCGAGCAACGGTCTGATCAATCGCTGCTGTTTGCGGTCGATACCCGTCAACCCGGTAATGCCGCAACCCCGGATGAGATTGAGCAAAACCGATTCCGCCTGGTCATCGGCATTGTGACCGGTGGCAATATGATCGCATCCCCGTTCTTCTGCGACGCGGTTTAAAAATGCATAGCGCGCGATTCGCGCACCGGCCTCAAGGCTTTTTCTCTCTGCTCTGCAGAACTGCCTGATATCCATCCGCTCATAAACGCAATCTATTTTTTTCTCCTCTGCGCGCTTTCGCACCAACGCCTCATCGGCCAATGAATCATCCCGTAACTGGTGATTCAGATGGGCAACAACCAGCTGCAACCGCATTGACCGGGAAGCTCTTTCGAACAAATTCCACAACACCATGGAATCCACCCCTCCGGACACTGCCAATAAAATGGTCTGCTTTTCCCGGAAAAGCGATGCCCGCCGGCAGCGCTGTAACCAGTTTTCAAAAAAATCGATTTTTATGCGCTTTTTTACCATAATTCAGGGATGAATAATCGCTTTGATAACCCCGTCTTTATACCTGGAAACCATGTCATAGGCTTTGGACGTTTCTTCGAGGCTGAAATGATGTGTTACCGGTGTTTTCGTATCCAACAAACCGCCGGCGATCATTTCAATGACATTTTCATATGTAAAGAGCGAGCGACGGTCGAAACGAATGGTCAGGCCTTTACGACGCGCTGCGGCAGCAGAAAAAGAGGTCCGGTTATCATCAGGTATGCCGATAAAGATCACTTTACCGCCCCGCGCGGCTATCTCCACAGACTGATAACAGGTCTCTTTGGCACCGGCACATTCGAAAACCACATCAACGCCGCGGCCGCCGGTGGCCTGCATAATCCGGTCGACGATATCGCTGTTGCCGGCATTCATTGTAACAGTCGCGCCCATTTTTTGCGCCGTTTCAAGACGATAATCGAGCAGGTCGGTGGCAAACAGAACCGTTACGCCTCTGGCTTTATACAGCAACTGAACCATGGCAAGACCGATCGAACCCGATCCGAGTACAGCTGCGGTCATGCCCGGCCGCATATTTGCCAGAGAAACCGAATGCAGCGCTATGCCATAAACCTCAGCCATGACCCCGTCTTCAAAGCTCAGAGAATCCGGCATCGGATAGACAAGATGCGCCGGCCAGGCCATATATTGCCGCAAAGCACCATCCGTCGGCGGGGTGCCGCAAAATCGCATATCAGGACACAGGTTCGTATAGCCCCGCAGGCACCACTCGCACTTGCCGCAGTGAATGCCGGCTTCAACCGCGACGCGGTTACCCGGTTTAACATCGGAGACCGATGTACCCACAGCTTCAACCAGACCGGAAAACTCGTGTCCGAGCACCAGCGGATCAATATTCTCTTTTTGGTCATAGGAAACGCCCTTGTATAGATGAATATCAGAGCCGCAAACACCCACGGCTTTTATCCTGAGCAGCACCTCCTCTTTTTGCGGTTCCGGGACGGGTTCATCTTGCACTTTAAACTGATAAGGCTTGACAAGGCGAATTGTTTTCATAACACTCTCGCTTAAACTTTGAAAAAATATAAAAAACATGCTCATCAATGGCAACTCTTTTAAAAAGGTTGCAGGTGTAAAATAATCTGCTAAATTTGCTCTTGTACGGTATATTAATAAAAAAAAGTAAAGCTTATGGAAACTTTTTTCAAAAACCTTCAGCAAAAACACGTCTGTATCCTCGGTGACCTCTACCTGGATGAGTTTATAGATTGTACGGCGGCGGGATTGTCTTCGGAAGGACCTTTCCCCGACCTCGTCGTTGAACAAAAACACCTTGTGCCCTCTGTCGCCGGATATGTGGCCGTCCTTTTGAGCGCATGGGGTATACGAACAACGGTGATCGCCATGACCGGCTGTGACCATCATGCCAACATTGTGAAAGAGCAACTGCAGGGATATGGCGTCAACACCGACGCCATTCTGCAAAGCAAAACCATACTGACAAAAAGCCAGACGCGTATTCGCGTCAGAGGCGATCATTACCCGAGCCGGGAGATCACAACCCTGCACACCCGCACCTCTCCGCCCCTGACCGGATCACAAACCGAGCAGATTATTAAGCATCTGAAAAAAACAGCGGCGGACTGCGATGCGTTTGTCATTGCCGACAAAGACGGCGATATGATTACAGCAGAGATCATGGAGACCATTAACTCACTGGCGCGGCAACACGGTATTCTGAAAATCGGCGACCCGGCAACCCGTATAACGGCTCTGAAAAATTTTGACGCCCTTGTCGTCAACGAAGATCAGCTGTTACAGCAGATTCGGGATGAGGATGACCGCGATGCGGCTGCCCGGCGCCTGCAGCAGGAAACGGCGTGCAGCGTCCTCTACCTCACCCTCGGCGCTGCGGGAATACTCTGTTCGAATGGCCGGAAGCAAAAGCAGGTACCCACAGAGACACATGATGTTTTCGATGTCACCGGTGCCGGTGAAAGCGTAGCCGCAGTCGTAACGCTGGGCGCTTTACAAAAAACCGCTCCTCTGGAAACCGCCAAACTGGCCAACCTGGTCGCCGGCATTGCCATCTCCAGACCCGGCCTGGCAATGGTCTCCGTAGAGGAGATTATTCATCAATACCACGCCCTTCAGGCGCGGCAATGGGCTGCCAAGGTCGTCGATGCCGACGAGCTTGTAAAACTCACCGATCAGGCGAAACAAGAAAATAAAACACTGGTCTGGACCAACGGTTGCTATGATCTCGTACATGCCGGCCATATTCTCTATCTCGAAAAAGCAAAGTCGCTCGGCGATATACTCATCGTCGGACTCAACAGCGATCGCTCCGTACGGTTATCAAAAGGACCAAACCGGCCTATTGTGCCGGAATCACAGCGAGCCAAACTCATGTCGGCATTGAGCTTTGTCGATTATGTCATCGTCTTCGATGATCAGTCACCGCTTAACATTATCGATAAAATCAAACCCCATATCTATGCCAAAGGCGGTGATTATGACATAAATTCCATTAATCAGGAAGAAAGAAAACGGGTTGAGGGCTATGGTGGTAAAATCGCGCTGTTACCGGGAGTCAGAGGAATGTCGACGACAAACTTGATTGAAAAAATCTTAAAAACATACAAGGATACACAATGAGACATCGTTTCTGTCCAACTCCTTTATGGATGTTTTCAACAAGCATTTTTTGCCTGGTTATAACCGTGCATGCAAAAACGATAATACCCAAAGAAATCAGCAAGGATACGGTTCTGGATAAAGCCAATTCCCCCTATACGACAAAAGGCAACATCCATGTCGATGATCAGGCGACGCT
>CAZSOP010000110.1:0-10545 GCA_964608385.1 uncultured Cytophagia bacterium | reverse complement strand
CGGTATGACCGGTCAGAGTTTTATCTTCGTTTTAGGCAGGTTTTGGACTCTGATCACAGCTATCTATTTGCACGGCAGTATTTTGCACATCCTCTTCAATATGCTATGGCTTCACCAGATGGGTCATATGGTGAACAGTCTATTTGGGGCCAGTCGCACATTTCTTATTTTTACCCTGGCTGGTATTTTTGGGTATATTGTTTCCAGCATTTTTAGCCCGCATCCCACGATTGGGGCTTCCGGTGCCGTTTTTGGTCTTTTCGGTGCGCTGGTTTTTTATGGTCGTCATCGGGGGGGCAGTTTTGGAATGGCTATTTTTCAGCAGGTGGGTACCTGGGCACTCGTTCTCTTTTTTATGGGGCTGTTTATGTCCGGAGTCAACAACTGGGCACATGCCGGCGGGTTTGTCGGTGGTTATCTGTCTGCTTTCTTTTTAGGGTACCAGGAGCGCGGTGTTGAAACACAATCCCATCGCAAGGCTGCCCGCATTGCAGCGTTTATAACTGTAATGGCTTTTGTCATCCAAATAATCGTTGCCCTCTAATGGCTTTATTCATTCTATGAAAATAGCCGCGATAATTCCCACATATAACCGTGCTGATATGGTCACAGAGGCCCTCCTGTCCGTATTAGGGCAAACTCGCCCTGCGGACGAAGTTATTGTCATCGATGACGGTTCCGTGGATAAAACCAAAAACCGGTTATCACCCTTTTTACCAAAAATCAAGTATTTCCATCAGGAGACAAAAGGCGTTTCTGCTGCCCGAAATCTGGGCCTAAAACAGTCGCATGCCGATTGGCTCGCTTTCCTCGACAGCGATGATTTGTGGATGCCGGAAAAGCTCGAACAACAGGCAAATTATTTGCAACAATTTCCTCACTATAAAATTTGTTATACGGATGAGGAGTGGCGAAAAAATCAAAAGTGGATGAATCAAAAACGAAAACACCGTAAATTCAGTGGCCATATCTATGAAAAATGTCTGCCGCTTTGCATCATCAGCCCTTCCTCGGTCATGATTCATCGCTCTGTTTTTGAGCAGGTCGGTATGTTTGACGAAGAATTGCCTGCGTGTGAGGATTATGACCTTTGGTTGCGCATCTGCAGCCGCTATCCGGTGCTGTATCTTGACAGGCGTTTGATCGTCAAACGCGCCGGAGAGTGGTGGCAGCTGTCCGGGCAGCATAGTCTTGATAAATATCGAATTGTTGCGTTGGATAAAATTTTACGGACTGGACAACTCGATGAGGAGAAAAGCAGCCAGACCCTTTTTACTTTGCGGCAAAAGTGCCGGATTTATCGCATCGGCTGCAAAAAGCATGGCCGGCATAAAGAAGCAGGGTGGGTGGAAGGCATTTTGGGGCAATACGGATTGATCGATAAAAATCAAAATGAAAACTGATTGAAGAGGAAGGGGAATGAAAAATATAGGTTTTATTGGACTTGGTATTATGGGTAGACCGATGGTAATGAACTTGCTCAACGCGGGTTTTTCAGTAACCGTTTACAACCGGACTGCAGAAAAAATAAAAAAAGCCATCAAAGCCGGTGCAGTGGCGGTGAATTCTCCAAAGCAGGTGGCGGAAGCTGTCGACATTATTATTACCATGGTCACCGATTCTCCTGACGTGGAAGAGGTCATTACCGGTAAGAAGGGCGTTTTAAAGGGGATATCCGCGGGTAAAATCGTCATTGACATGAGTACCATTTCTCCTGCCGTGACGCAAAACCTTGCCCGGGAGCTTTCCTCCAAAGGGGCGCATATGCTCGATGCTCCGGTCAGCGGTGGCGATAGCGGCGCAAAGGCCGGTACATTGGCGATTATGGTTGGTGGCGAGGAAAAGGTCTTTGAGGCATGCCTGCCTGTTTTTGAAGCAATGGGGAAAACCATCACTTATGTCGGTGGTCATGGCATGGGTCAGACGGTTAAATTATGCAACCAGATATTGGTCTCCGTGACCAACCTGGCTGTTTGCGAGGCGATCACGCTGGCGAGAAAGAGCGGTGTGGATTCTCATGTCATGATTCAAGCGACGAGCCGGGGAGCAGCCGGCTCCTGGCAGCTTGAAAATTTGGGCCCCAAAATGGCCGACAGGGATTTTGACCCCGGATTTATGATCGACTTGCAGCAAAAGGATTTAAAATTGGCCCTCGAAGCGGCAAGAGCGCAAAATATTCCGGTGCCGGCCCTTGGACTTGTGCATCAATTGTTCATGGGCTGCCAGTCTGCCGGAGAAGGACGGGAAGGAACCCAGGCATTGATCAAGTCGATTGAAAGGCTGGCAGCAATACCGTAGACAGGAAAATTTCCCGCAATTTCTTTTTTTAAACCGTATATTACTAAAACCGGAAAGATTTGATATCAAACCCGTGACTGACTTTTAGTAAAATTGATTATGGACATGCGAGACCGTTTCATTATTATTTTATTTCTCTTTTTTTTTCAGGGAACAAGTGCTGGTCAAACCACTAGCAAGAGGAGCATCACTTATATTCCTTCCGCCAATGGCTTTTGCTATGTTGCCTATAATTTAGTTGAAAACAAAGTCGATGTTTTTCAGCCACATATTGTTGATCTCTGGGATGTCGGCCAAACCACGCCTGATCTGATTGAATCCGTTGAATTCAAACTTGCTGTTCGCAACAAGCGCGCCGCACTCTCGGCATTGCCGGTCGAGAGCGCTAGCTACGAAGATGGTACCGGCATCATACGCGTTGATTCGAAAATTAAAGATCATTCTCTGACGCGTTATTTTTGGACGCCGATGGTGCTTGATTATAAAATTTTACTCATGGTTTGCCATGTGGAAAATGCTGCTTTTCTGAAACTGGATTCGGACCAGATCGAAGTTCATCTGAATACGTCCAGTCCCGACTTTTATCTAGTCCGTATGAGCCAGATCGATGGCCGGGATTTATGGGTCGGCGCTGCCCTTATCTACAGACCGGGGATATCTGAAAGTACTTTCGAACAATTAAAAGATGAATTGTTTCAGGCAAAACCAAAAAATCTTGTCGAAGCGGAAAAACGCTGGTGGCGGCATTGGCATCATTTTCAAAGTCTTCCCGCCAATATTTACGGCAAGCTGCATCAGGCGGTATTGCAATCAGCTGTGTTCTTGAAAATGGCGCAATGCCGGGAACCCGGGCCTTCTTATGGTCAGATTGTTTCACATTTATCTCCACATTATCCCAAAGTCGCCATCGTCAGTGATATGGCCTATGCCATAGTTGCACTGGCTTCTTTGGGGCATTTTCGGGAGAGCAAAGCGGCACTCACTTTTCTTCTCCGTAGCGATGCCGGTCAATTCAAATGCCGTAAATTCGGCCGGATAAAATGGGGGTTGTGTGAGGATTATTTGATTTCTCTTTATTATTATACCGGTCTCGGCCATGAACGATCAGTGTGGAAGAACGGCGCCCCTGTTATTCATCTCGACGGCAACGGACTTTTTTTGTGGGCGATGCATGAATATGTCAGCAAAAGTGCTGACCGCCGATTTTTTTACAATAATGAAGCAAAAATCGAAAAACAGGTCATTTATCCCCTTGTCAACGCTATTGATGAAGAGGGATTGATTCAGAATGATTCCGGCTGGTATAATCTGCCGGCACCGGGCGAGCACTTTACGCTCAGTTCTGCCAGCGCTTTTAAGGGCTTGAATTGTGCCGCCGTGCTTTTCAGGGAAAGCGGTGCAGTGGATATCTCCACCGAGCTGATTAAAACCTCGTCGCAGTTACGAAATACCATGCTTTCGAAACTCGTTATCGGCGAGTCAGGCGTTATCACTCGTAGTCTGGAACAAAAAAAATGGCCTGATTTTCTTGACGGCACAACAGTCGAGATCATCAATTGGTCAGTCGTCGATCCGCATTGGAAGACATCCTTGTCCACTTTGAATGCTATGGAATCTTTTCTCCGCCTTGCAGAACCTTCACGGGGATTCAGCCGTGATTATGAACAAGACGAGAAAAAGCGCTCCGAAAATCTTTTCGTAAATCTGCGCAGTGTAGAGGCCCTGAACCGTGCTACAAGAATCGATCGTGCCAATGAGTTGCTCAATTGGATAATGGAGCTGATTTCTTCCAACACGTATATGATTTCCAGCACTTTGCAGGCCGGTACGTTGAGATATGAGGGAACCTATCCGGTCATCGGCAGAGGGGCGGGAGCCTGTATATTAGCGGTGTTTTCATATTCCAAATTTTAATCAGGGTGAGCTTGTATGAAAGTATTTCGGTTTGTTTTTATTTTCTTTTCCGGTATTGTGTTGTTATTGTATTGCCGCCTGGAACCGCCTCAAGCCCCGCGCTGGCGGAGCAATTTACAAGTGCCTCTGGTCGATACGGTATTGACCGTAGAAAATGTCCTCGACTCTTATGACCAGGCTTTTTTCTATGCCGATGGTATGCTCGGTTTAAAAATCGATAGCCATTTGGACACGACATTTATACGCGATTATTTTATCCTGCCTAATGTTTATGATGATTTTACCCTGGGCGTGACGGATATCAATCTGCCCCGGATCGTGGCCGGCACGAGTCGCTTTTTCTTTAGTGAACTCTATTCCGGAGCGGCGGGTTTACACAATCAGGATGTTATTGTTCCCGCTTTCGAGTTTAACAATGTGACGGGAAACCGTCTGCAAAATCCGGATTTTCAATCAGCCGATATCAGGTATGGAGCCGCAACCGCTGTTTTCCATAATCGCTTACCCGTTGACCTGTACGATGTTGTACTGTATCTAAAAGATATGCAAAGCGGAGATATATTGCTGAAAACCGATAACCCGATTCAGGTCGAATCGCAAGATTCTGTAAAAATAGAGTTACAGGTCTCGAATATTCGCATCGATTCGCAAACGGCCTGGATGATCAGCGGCAAATCGAACGGTTCAGGCAACAACAGCGTCAACGTCAGTCAGGAAGACGGGATTGATCTCTATCTCGTATTAGAGAGTGTCGTTGTCTCCGCGGTTGAGGCGGATTTGCCTGCCTTGCAGCTGGATAGGGAGCAACATGTTGTTTTTGGCCAGGCTTATCAGATTATGCAGGTCGGCATGAAAAGCGGTACACTGCATTTTAATATTTTAAATCAAATGCCATTTGATATCGATATTGTCATTACAACGCAACAAATTTATAAAGAGAATTCCGATGCGTTTATTCGATTGCCCATCAACTTACAAGCCGGCAAAGAGCGCAATATCGAATTGGATATCTCGGATTATGTTATTGATCTAACCCAAAATCAATTTTTTATTTTTTCCGATTTGGTAATTAACGTTAGCGGTGAAATTAAAAATCATTCTGATCAAATTGTTCGCCTTGACGAATCAACTGATATCGATGTCAGCGTCGCCCTGGAGGACCTCAACCTTGAATATATCGAAGGGGCTTTTGATCATCAGCGGGTTGAGCTCGATAGCATGGAAGAGAAAGTCGAGTTTGATCAGTTTGGAGATCTCAGTGGGGTAACATTAAAGGATGCAAAGCTGGTTGTCGATATTTTTAGTACACTATCCGTACCCATTAAATTCCAGGGTCAGGTATGGGGTATTGCGGGTAATGGTAATAAATCGCTCATGCATTTTAGTGAACAAATTCAGCTTAGCGATGGCGATGGTGAGATGCATACGCAGTTACCGGTGTATACGCCGGAAAACAGTGATATCCTGCCGTTTGTCAATTTACAGCCGGAAAAAATCATTGCCTTCGGCAGCGCCTGGATCGGTGATGGCACTGCGGTTGGCCGAATCAACGGATGGGACTATATCCGGGCTGAATATACACTGGAAATTCCGGCTCATCTCACCTTGCAGGAGCGCCGGATGCGGATCGATACCATGCAATATCAAATTTTACCCGCTGACTATGCGGTTGAGGAAAACAGCGCGATTACACAAATCGATGCCGGGCTTTCCAACCGCCTTTATAGCGCCAACATTAAGATAATCAGTCAAAACAAGCTGCCGTTGGGGGCTCAGCTTTGCTTTTACTTTGCTCAGGATTCTGCAAAGTTGTTTCGTTCGCCGGATATGCTTGTGGGACCGGTTCGGTTGGATGCTGCAGGCATCGACCAGGCGGGAAAAGCTCGGGATGTGGTTGTGCAAAAATTCGAGTTGATTATACCGGCGGAAAAAAGCTATCTATTCAAAAACGAGGGCAGAACCCCTAAAAATTTGTTCGTTGCCACCCAAGTCATACTCGCCGATTCTGGTGAGCAAGCGATTCAGGTGTTTGATTCGGATTATATTCAGCTATCAGCTCTGATTGATATAAAAATCGAGGTGGATTTTTAATTTTTCTTGACAAAGAGTCTCGAGTCTGTTGTATTTAGGAAAACTAAATATACCTGGTATATCAGGCAATTTTATGAATGCTTCCACAAGCCCTCTTTATCAGCAAGTTGCTGAATCCATCCGATAGGATATCATATCCGGTATCTACAAATACGGATCGCAATTGCCTTCCCAGAAAGAGCTTGCCGAAATTTTTGCCGCGAGTCTGATAACCATCAAGCGCGCTCTCTATGAACTCGTGCAGGAAAATTTGCTCTACAGCCAACCCGGTAAGGGCGTTTTTGTCGGAAAACACATTCCCAACATCACAAAGTTTGCGAATGCGGCCGGTACCATTGGAGTGCTGTTGAGTGAAACCATGAGTTTGTTGTTTCCCTCGATTTTAACCGCTATAGAATCTAAAGCCAGACGTCAAAATTATCTTGTCATTATATCAAGTCCGAGTGGAGATGTCGATGAAGAAAAACGACAGATGACAAAATTGCTCGGTATTTGGGGGTACAGGGTTTCATTATCGCATCGCGGTATCACAGTATTCAATTACAGCCATATCTAATCGCATTTGATCAAACTGGGTTACAGGCGAATTGCCTATGTCACCTCCGAAACCGAAAATCCTTTAAGTGATTTGCGTTTCAAGGGGTATCGCGAGGCTTTTATTGATAATCATTTCAATCTGGATGATCTCTGCGTCATTTCAGCGCCCGAATCGTCGGGCAATCGATTTGAAGACGGATATGAGATTGCAAAAAAATTAACTTGCCAAAATCATGCCCCGGAAGCTGTGTTTGCCTTTTCTGATCTTTTGGCTCTGGGTATTAAAAAATATTAATGAGGATAAAATGAAAAGAATTTTACCCTTGCTCTTTATGATTTTATTTTGCGGCTATGGTATTGTCGTTTCCGGCACAACCGGAAAAATATCCGGACAGGTTATGGATGCCCGAACGGGTGAGCCTTTACCCGGCGTCAATATTGTCATTACGCAAACCGCAATCGGTGCGGCGACGAACCTGGATGGGTTTTATTATATTATCAACATACCCCCTGGCACCCTAATTCGAACGGCCGCGCCGGGCTTTTATAGCAGAGCCAAGCACGGCCGTTTTTAAATTCGTTTCAGCCTAATCCTTGGGAATCGTTCCTTTTTGGAACGGCTGATCCGTCTATATTAGTGGAACAGGAGTCCGACTTTGATGGGCAAATAGCTCATATTGTCCTCTTCGGCGAACGCAATATTGTATTTGCCTTCGATAAAAAGAGACATACTGGGGGATATGGTCAGATCGACGCCGGCACCGACACCAACACCAAAATAGTTATCCGTTTCACTTTCGATGGTGGTCATGCTCATTCCCTGATACTTGATATCCGCTTCACCACCGGAGAGGAAGAACATGCCTGCACCTCCGACCAGATAGGGAGAAATGGGGCTCATCGGTGGGGCAATGGAGAATTTGATATTGGCCAGAACAGCAATCGAGGAGATGCTTCCGCCATCGATAGTAATATCGGAAACGCCCATGGCAAATTCTTCGAGCATTTTGTCCTTATTGATACCAAAGCTGGTGTAATCCACTGTTCCCACAAGTTTCATGTTTGGACCGAAACCAAATTCCACGCCGCTCCCAACGTTAAATCCGGTTTTCCAGTAATCTTTGAATTCATCCGGGCCCATCGGCATTGCCATTCCTCCGTTTATGAAGAAATGCGGCATCAGTTGGGCGTAAAGCGGTGAACCGGCCAAACAAAGAAAAAGTACCACAAAGATATAACGTTTCATGATTTACCTCCTGTTTTAAATGAGTGGAAAGAGCATCGTTTCGCAGATTGAAAGACAATCGGTTGTCGGGCAAGCAAGAAAAGAATGCTGTGGTAATCTTTTTTTCCGGCTTTGAGATGTCTTTTTGTCAGCGGTTATTTGTTTCGGAGAAATATTGCGTTTTCTGCTGTTAAATGCAAGAAAAAAATCATTTTGAGGAGAGAAACGATCGGTTGGTAAAATGATTATAGCAAAGCGCGTAATTTTTAGTCGTGATATAGCCATCCAGATTAAGATCCGTTTGATAATATCCTGGTGTATCGTGCAGTAAAGATTCGAACCACAGCTGTAAATCCTCCGCGATCGACGAGATCGGTGGACATGGATTTTGTCTTTCGATTATATTGCCCCTGTAGCAGGCATTGGATTTTCAAGTAAAGCTTTACTGTTATAATGAGGTGGATAACAGATTCTGCATCGTGTCGGTGTTTTTCAATTAATAAAAAGTTTCAAATACCATACTACAAGCACTGATTTTAGCGCAAAATTGTTATTTTTTGCCAGCTACGACTTTTCCTGGTTTTTACCTCGATAAAATAGAGACCTTTTTTAAGAAAGCTCAAATCAAGGTCGACATGCGTTCGGATGTCCGGAGGGCGGTTGAAATGCGCCACTGATTGGCCGAGAATATTATAGACCGTTATCGTTACCAATTTTATACCGCTTTGATTCGTTAGTCTGATCCTGCCGTCGGCGCATGGATTGGGGTGGAGTTGAAAGGAGTACCCTGACTGCGAGGTTTGCTGCTGCCCGACTTGCGTTTTATCCTCTACATTCAGGGCAAGCAATACCAGGGAGGGAGAATCGATATTCTGCAATGGTATTAAGAGTTCACCGGCACCGTTCAGGATGTGTTTTTTTTCATTAAAACGGTAATCAGGGTCCTGTATGCGATGTTCGGTGATGCGAATGGATTGGTTTTGCCGCCAGGGCAGATTTTTAAGTAAAAGCTGGCAGGATTCTACGGTGCTGTTATAGTTGGATACCAAAATATAAAGCCGGGTTAAATCCTGGTTTCGCGATGCCAAGACCATAAAATTGGTGGTATCGGCCTGACGATGGCCATAGATAACGCGGTCTCCTTTGCTCTGAACCTGTATTGGTGCCTGATTCAGCATCATACTGTAAGCTTTGAGGGCATATCCGCTACAATTATAGCTTGCTTTTCCTCCATCATCGGGATTAAAAAATCCCATTCCCTGATACCAAAATAGTTTATCGATGGATGATTTTTGCGCGGTTATGATATTGGATACATAGTACGCTGCCCCGCGCGGGCTGGATGAGAATTGAGCCAGAGAAGCATCCAGATTGTTGTTTATCTCTGTGACATGACTTTGCGTCTCGATAAAGCCATAATCGTCGAGCTTTTGGCGTATATTGTCCGCCATTTCTTTGAGGCTGTAAGGATTTTGAATACCATAACTATGCCAGGAATAAAAATCCAGTTTTCCCTCGTGATCGAGCAGATATTTTAAAAACTCATCCGAATATGTGGTGTTGATCCCCAGGGTCGTCTTTGGCGCCACACCCGGTCCACCGACCATAAGCTCGGAATCCAATGCTTTCAGCGTGTCAGCGACTGTTTTATAAAGCTGGAAAAACTGCAGGGGGGTGCCGTTCCAAAAGATACCATCCGGTTCATTCCAGACCTCCCAATAATTGATATTCCGGTTCAAGCCATTTGCCCAATCGCTGTTGCAGTGCAATACCGTATATTTACAGAGTTCGGCAAAACGAGTGAATGTTGTGCCGTTTTTATCCAAAGGCGGTTCGAGCGGCGGGATATTATAATTGATGTTTTGTGGCCAGCTGATGCCGAGTCGAAAGTAAACGCTTTGGCCGTTATTGAGAATTTCTTCAAGTTGAGCATCGGTTGATGTCCAGGCATAGTGTTGCGGGTTTGCAGGGTCGAAATTCGCATTCAAACTGTATGACTCGCTGGCAGCGTCATAATTCCAAAAGGTGGAATAAATTTCATAGTCACAGGAAATGTGGTAATCATGAGTGCGCACAGCGGTGATGGCGGCATCCCGGTAACCCGCCTGCCGGTTTGAAGGTCCTTTGTTCACTCCAATAAGGTCTTTTAGGGGGGCTATTGTTTGATCGGTTTCAATGGTGACCGTGGTTTGTGAAAACGCTGCTTTTACTATGAATAACAAGATGAATAGCTTTTTCATTTTCCCTCCTCATGCTTAAACAGGTCATGGATATGTTTTGATAGGACTTTTATTCTTCATATGGATAATTGTAGCTATAAGATTCAGTGCAAGTCTGGTTAAAGAGATTCAGGATCTGAATGTATCACATTCATCATTCCGGCAGTGAAATAATTGTGGTTGATTTACTTTAAGTTAAGGATAAAATTGTGGTTCTTCCGAATAATGAGTACTTTTTTAACCGCTGAGAAAACGCCAAGA
>CAZSOP010000109.1:0-10554 GCA_964608385.1 uncultured Cytophagia bacterium | reverse complement strand
ATTCGATGGTCACGTCTTCAGAAGACGGGCTGCGCATTCCGAGTCCGAAACGCCACATTATCGGGCAGGGCATCGAGACTGACCACTTTGCGCCGGCTGCTGGTCAGCGCGATCCCGACCGGCCGTTCACGATTCTCTCCGTTGGCCGGCTTTCGCGGATAAAACGGGTGGAGTTGTTGATTGAAGCTGTGGCCAGGCTGCGGCAGACCCATCCGGATTCAGCCGTGGTAGCGAGAATTGTGGGCGGGCCATTAACGGAGAAAGATCGGGGCTACGTGGCAGAACTCAAGCAGCAGGTGGAGGAGCAGCACGTGCAGGATGCGGTCATCTTTGAAGGCAGCGTCCCGTTCCAGCAAATCGCGCCGTACTATCAGCAGGCTGATTGTTTTGTGGATATGGGCGCGACCGGCTCGCTGGATAAGACCGTTCTGGAGGCGATGAGCTGCGCAGTGCCGGTCGTGGCGACCCCGGTGTTCCGATCTGTGCTGGGCGAAGACCTGGCCGCGATCTGGAGCATTGATTGGGATGCCGATCTGGTGTACGACCGGGTGCTGCGGGTGTTGACGATGTCGGCGGACGCCCGCCGCGCACTTGGAACTGCCCTGCGCGGCATTGTGATTCGCGATCATAGTTTAACCCATTTGTGCGACAATATCTTGCATGAAATCAGCGCGGTGCTCACGGATCGCTGAGCACTGAATAGAGGGAGATGGAAGACTATAAATTAGCCAATATTCAAGAATATGCCGCCACCGATGAACGGGTCAAGTTCCGCACCCATCCGTCCAAAATCGTGGGCGTGGAATCGTTCCGCCGGCGGTATAAACACCTGGTCGCGGCCCATGAACGGGTGCTCGACCTGGGCGGCGGGGCCGGTATTTGGACCGAGATTTTCCGGGAAGAAGGAACGCCGATCACCACCTTCGCGTTAGATATCTCGCGCGCGATGCTGCACGAACGCGCGGCCGACGACCTGGGGATCCTCGGGGATATTGAGCAGCTTCCTTGCAAGGATGAGAGTGTGGATCGGGTGTGCTTTTTTGCCTCGCTGCACCATGTTAAAGATACGCGCAAGGCGTTGGAGGAGGCCCGGCGGGTAGTGCGGACAGGGGGGCATGTGGTGCTCAGTGAACCGACCTCGCTGCGGCTGCTCCTGTTGGGGCGCGACATTGAACCGGTAGACGACACGCAGTTTTGCTTTTCGATCTTGCATGTGCTGCGCTTGCTGCAAGAGGTCGGCCTGGAGGTGACATACACCTATTATCAGGGGTTTTTCAGACGACTGATCCCGATCAAGAACAATCTCGCGGTCTATCGGGGGCTTGAGCACCTGGATAACGCGTTGAATCGGCTGCCGCTGGTACGGAAGCTCTGTATGCTCGGGAACTACGCCACGATTGTCGCTCAGAAACGATGAAAGAAAGGCACGGATGATGACTACCGACAAGGATAAATATCTTATTGTGACGACCGGACGCTCCGGATCGAATCTGTTCGCGGCCATTTGCGCTGACGCCGGGGCGAATTTTGATATTCCCGGGCTGCCGCAGCAAAACCGCATGAATTTCAGGTCGGAGCATTTGACGCTGATTGCGGCCTATAAGTGGTTTTCCCGCGCCCAAAAGATTTCGAAATCCCTGCTGCCATCGGCTTTAGGGCAGCGTTTCTGCGAGATCATGATGAAGGCGCGCCTCTCGGAGGTTTTGGGGAGAGCCACGTTTCTGAAATCGGCCATCCTGGTCTGGATGGTGCACCCGATCTATCAATTAGGCTTTCGGCCGCATATTCTCGTCGCGTATCGCAAATTCAGCGGCTACTGCTTTGACAAATACAAGAAGAACGGCTGGAAGGCGCCTGAGCTGCTGGACACTTATACCAGCGTGTATAGCACGGCCCTGCTGCAATTGAAAATGTTTGGCGGGTGTACGGTCAGCTATGAGGAAGTCAGCAACCCGGCCGAAACGGACTGGGCGCGGGCAGTATCCAGGGTGACCGGGCTGGATGAGCAGCGGCTGCTGCAAAGTCGGGATAAATTGATTCAGCCTGGCAACCCCATCGAGGATGGTCTGGTGTATGCTGATGACCGGGTTCAGGCGATCTATGCGCAGCTTCTTGCCCTGAAAGGAACCGTAATCCGTCCCGGGAATCCGTGAGCGCGGTAACCTCCTATGCTTCACGCCTCTGTACTTCGGATCGGTCTGATTGTAGACGCTGAGCAGGTTCCGCGATGGATCGCTGCAATTATCGAAGAAATCCGGCAGAGCGAGATTGCCGAGGTCGTCCTGTATGTCATCTGCGAGACGCACGAACAGCATTCTCGACGCGAATCGGACGAGTCTTTTCTGTATAGACGATATCGCCGGATAGATCACCGGCTTTTCCGGCCCTTCCTGCGTTCCCCCGACCCGTTTACGCTGGTTCCGCTCGAAACGATGGCGGACGCGGCCGCCATCCGTCGTGTAGGACTTCAGAATGGGGCATGTTCGGAAGCGGACAGCCGCTTCATCACGGAAAAACATGTAGATGTGCTGCTGACCTTCTCGGCTGCGGCGTTAGACCGGGCCATTGTTCAAGCGGCCCGCTACGGGGTCTGGCGGTATCGGCACCGCGATATTGAGCAGTATCCGGCCGGCGGCCCGGTGGGTTTTTGGGAAGTCTATGATCAGGATCCGGTCATCGGCAGCGTGTTGGAGAGGCTGACTGATGACGAAGAGGCTGGCACGATCCTTTATCGCTCCTGGACGAAAACTCAGACGCTTTCGCTCTATTTAACGCGCGCCCGGGTCTATCGCAAAAGCGCGCCTTTTGTGATGCGCTGTTTGCGGCAATTGGCGGCCGGGCGTTTGGAGGGGCGCAGCCAGGCAGAACGCGCCCCAAAGCGGCTGCGAACCCCGAGCAATCTTCGCATGATCTGGTTCGGCCTGCGCCTGTTAAAGCGACTCGTCGGGATGGTTATTCAAGAAAAGCTGCTGCGGTCATCCTGGAGTATTGGATGGCGCGAAACCGACGCCCCCGGGTTGGCCTGCTCAGAGGCGGCTGCCTCGCCTCCTTTTCAGGAAATTCCCTCCGCGCCGGATCGGTTTTACGCGGATCCGTTCGTCTGTGAAGTCGAGGGACAGACGTGGCTGTTCTGTGAGGAGTACAGCTATGCGGAAAAACAGGGCTGTATCTCGGCGGCGGCCTTCGGGCAGGGTGTATGGAGTGCCCCGAAGACCGTTCTGAAACCGGCGTATCATCTGTCGTTTCCGTTCGTGTTCGAATGGCAGGGGGCAATGTATCTGATTCCGGAAAGCTCGCAAAATCGAACGATTGAGTTGTATAAAGCGCAACGATTCCCCGAACAGTGGGAATTGATCGGCCCCTTGTTAGAGGATGTGATTGCTGTGGATACGGTTGTGTTCGAGTATCAGGGGAAGTTGTGGCTGTTTACCAGTCTGTCGGCCGAGGCGCATGACACGCGCGATGAGCTGTCTGTGTTTTTTGCGGATTCGCTTCTGGGCCAGTGGCAGCCCCACCCGATGAATCCTGTCGTGTCCGATATTCGCACGGCTCGCAATGCCGGCCGCATTTTCGTGCAGGAGGGGAAAATATTTCGCCCCAGCCAGGATTGTTCGGTGAGCTATGGGCACGGAATCTATCTGAACCAGATCACCTGCCTGACGGAAACCGACTATCGGGAACATGTCGTGAGCTTTCTCCGACCCCGTTGGAAACAGGGGCTGATCGGGGTGCACACGTTTAACCGGGTCGGCCGGATGGAAGTTGTGGACGGGCAGCATTGGGAATGGAACTTTCCCGGAAATTTTTAGCCGACAAGTCACCCGGACTCGTTATTCTCTTGACAAGAATGACCTCCCTGCACAAAACAGCCTTTCGATTTGCCAGAATTAAGATACGTCGTTTACAGCTTACTAAGCCCCTCAATGACAAGGGGTATACGGGAACCGGTATGATTATTTTTTTGAAGAAAATTCAGGGATGGGGCCGACGACAGTTTTTCAAATATTTGGGCAGGCTGACGCACCGCTATTCGGGGGTGCTCTGGAAACATGGGGACAAGGTGCATTTCTTTCGCGGCCAACGGGATATCGGGGTGCGGACTTCCGGGGATTCGCTGCGATATGACCAGTATGAGGACTGGAAACACGTGCAGACCATGAAAGGCAAACCGGAAGTCTTTGAAAAGCTGTGGGAAAAGACCAAAGAAAAGCAAATCGCGCATTGGGAGTTTGCCGGCCTCCAGGGGGGGCTTCGGATGTTAGAGATTGGCTTCAGGGATGGGGAGAATCTGGTGTATCTGCGCAATCGCGGGATTGATATTGACGGGATTGAAGTGAATGCGGCGGCCGTCGAACATGCGCGTGAACTCGGATGTCAGGCGCATGAAGCGGATATTCAGCAACGGACCCATTATCAGGACCAGGAATTTGATCTGATCTCGGCGTGCCGGGTGTTGGAACACTGCTTTGCCCCTGATCAGGCCCTGCGGGAAATGCACCGGATTCTCAAAGATGACGGCCGAGTGGTGATTGAGGTGCCTTTTGAAGAGTCGTTTGATATTAATCTTATTCACGGGCACAGCTCGCTGTTCCGCAACCCGGAACACGCTGAAAGCATCTTTGAAAACGCGGGGTTTTCGGTCGTGAACACGGATTTTAGCCGTCCCAGAAGGAATCGCTTTCTCCTGATGAAAGCGCTCCGGTAACATGGCCGGTTTGCCAAGGTGGTTTGTTATTTGTTATGGTAAAGCGTCTGATCCTTCTGTTTTACTACACAGCGTTTGCAAGTGTGTACGCCGGTTTCATTTTGCACAAATCGGTCAGGCCAGACATCTTGCAGTATTCCACGTCCTATTTTCTGCTGCTGCTGGTGTTGGCAATCGGCTTTGTGCTGCCGCCCGTTGTCTTGCTTCTGCTGAGAAAATATGGCGCGAAGCACATCGTATTTGCCGCGCTGCCGGTGACGCTGTGTCTGCTGGTGGGGTATTTCGCAGCATCGGCGCGCTATTATTATACGCAGCGCCATCCCTTTGATCCGTACTTGCAAAAGGAGCCGCCGCAACAGGGAATGACCTTGACAGCGGAAAAGGGGCAGGCGTTTCGGATTTTAGCGATTGGCGGGTCTACCACAGAAAGCACGAAATTAGCGGCAAAAGAGCGGTATCCGGCTCTCTTGCAAGACCTCCTGCGCGAGCATTATCCGGCCTCGGATATCGAAGTCTTCAACGCGGGCCGCGGCTGGTACACCACGAAGCACTCGCTCATTAATTATGTCACGGATTTGCGCGATTGGCAGCCTGATCTGGTCATCCTCATGCATGCGATCAATGATTTGTATCGGTCGTTTTCCCCGCCGCAGTGTGCCATGGGCGACTACAACCGCTTCTGGTCGCATTTTTACGGCCCGTCTATTCGGGGCGCTAAGCCGCCGACGTTTGAGGAACACGTGCTGTGGCACTATAGCTTTGCCTGGTATTCGCAACTTCGAAGGCATGAACGGGATCTGCCGTTAGCCCGCTATGTCTCGCTGAAGGATTTTGAACAGCACCTGCGGCGTTTTGTACATTATGTCCGAAGCGATCAGGTTCCGGTCATTCTGATGACGCAGCCGTCGCTGTATAAAGCGCAGATGCGGGCTGAAGAGAAAGAAATCTTACAATTTGGCCTGTCATTCTGCTTGACGCGCTATTCGTTTTTTCACGAAGAATATCCTGCGCCGCACTCGTTGTATCGAGCGATGCAGGCGTTTAACGATGTGACCCGCACGGTGGCGCAGCAGGAGCAGGTTGGGTTGGTTGACGCGGCGCCGCAGATTGCTAAAGACGTGCGAAATTTTTTCGATGACGTCCATTACAAGACCGGGGCATCGCACAAGATTGCCTCGATGGCGGCACAACATATTATTGAAGCAGGATATATTCAGTAGATCACTGATTCTCGATTCGCTGCTTTCTGACATTGGGAGCGATTGCATACATGATGTGGTCAAAAGAGGCGATTCAGCAGTTTTTACAGGATGAGGATTTGCAGTATCAACACATCGCGCTGCCGTATGGGCTGTCCACGCCCGGCACTGATCGGAAGAGCACCTGCGACCTGATTTTTGATGAGGCGCTCAACGGTAAATCCGTCCTGGATATTGGCAGTTTTCTCGGGTATTTTTGTCTTGCAGCGTGTGAACGCGGGGCCGGCCGCGTGGTCGGCTGGGAAGTGGACGCCGAACGCATCCGGCAGGCCCGGACGATTGCCGAGATCAAGGGCCTGTCCATCGAATATCGGCAATGCGATGTGGAAACGACTGAGCCGCAAGAGGAGTTTGACATCGTATTGTGTCTCAATATCCTGCACCATCTGTTTGATCCGATTGCGGTGTTGGATAGCTTGATTGCCCATACCCGGGAGACCCTCATTCTGGAGATGGCCTCGCTGGGGACGCATGATCGCAGAAAGCTCGGGCTGTCCTATCTGCAAAGCCTGGTGTTGTCACAAACTCCGGCAATCGTGGTCGGCAAAGGCAGTACGTCGCCGCCCTATAATAAGCAGCAGAAGTATTTTTTTACGAAAGACGCGCTGCTGAATCTTTTGACCTATCACCGCAATTATTTTGCCAGCGTCGAAGTCCATGAATCTGAGTTCAAAACTCGGTTCATCCTGATCGCCCATAAACGCCGGGTGAAAAACCTGGTTGTGGTCACAGGCCCGACCTCCTCAGGCAAAACCACGCTGATCAAGGCTCTGCGTTCGAACGCCTGCCCGGAATTAGCCGCCCGGCTTGGCGTCAATGACTTTTCGTCCTGGGACAGTGTTGGGGCCCATGGGTTGTTAACGTATCCCAAACGCTCCATCGAGCATCTTATTTTTCATTACGATTTTTTACGGCCGTATCGAAAAAGCACCAAAACACACCGGCGCGACGAAGCGCTGCACCTGTTACGAACCGCCGACAACATTGCTGTTGTCACCGTCTACACCGAGCCAGAACGTCTGCGACGCCAGTTGATCAGCAGTGAATTCAATGTCCGCTCCCCGTCAACCCTCAAGCATCGCCTGAAATGGCTCTTACGCAAACTGTTCAGTTTACCAGGGATGACTTGCCTGAGAGTGCTTCCGGGGGGCAAGCGACTGTTTAAGCGGGTCTTCAGAGAGGCGTCGGAGCGGCATCTCAACATTCAACGCGTGTATCAGAAATCCGAGAATATTTTCGCTTTTTATCGCGATTGGTTTGACTACATTGAACAGTTGCCCGTGAATATCCGGCATCATCTTATCGTCAGTACGCATCAAGATCAAGAACTGACGATCTACACGCGCGCCGAGTGGGAGGCCATGATCCGGACATCCGTGAACCGAAGGAATCAGGAGGCAGAAGAATACGAAAGCGATGAAACAACAGATTAAACAATATGTAGCAGCCCCGTTTCTTGTGCAGGGGAAACTCGCTGTATCCTTGCTGATCATTTTTGTCGGGATAAACAGCCTGGTGCTGGTGAATGCGCTTGTGCACCATCCCGCCATCGGCTATGATGCGGATGATCATTTGCACTATATCGTCAATGCTCATCATGTGCTCACGACGTTTCGGCTGCCGACTGAGGGGATTACCAAAGAATTTTTTTCGCCCCCGCTTCCGTATGCGCTTCCCACCTTGTTCTATACGCTGATGAAACCCCTTTGCGAGTATTGGGGGTTAGGAACGACGCCGTATGCTCAACTTGATTACTGCCTTATTTTTACGGGCAAGTTTGCGCAGTTGCTGAATGTGCTGTATTCGCTTGTGTTGACGTTCTATCTGTTGAAGATTTGTGACCGTATCCGGCCGGGCGACCTGACGCTCAAGATCAGTTCCCTGGGGCTGCTGGGAATGCTGCCGGTGTATTACAAAACCTTTAGCTTCGTGCGGGGGGAACCCCTGGTGGCCTTGTTTTCGGTGTTGGTTGTCTATCAATTCGTGACGATGATGCTCCAGAAAGAAGGCGTTGGGGGGCAGGATGTGCTGGTGTTAGGAGTGTTCCTGGGGCTGCTCTTTCTCAGCCGTCAGTGGGGCTTTTTTGTGCTGCCGGCTCTTTTTGTATCGGCGGGCTTGTATGCGTTCATCTGTACACGTCGAGCAAAATCGTTGGTAACGGCGCTTGTGCTCAGTCTGTGTTTGGCGGGCCTCATCTCAGGCTGGTTTTATGTGCTGCTCCACGTGAAAACCAGCCAGCTCGCGGCGTTTAATCGGCAGACGTCAGGGTTTTCGTTGTCAAATCAACCGGCCAAATTCTACGTTGGCCTGGGATTGCAAGACTTTGAGCTTTTTACAAGACCTACGCGATCATCCTTTAGAAATCAGATGATCCCCATATTTTACGCTGACCTGTGGGGCGATTACTGGACGCGCTTCAGCGTAACCGGTTATGACCCGGTGCATGGCTACGATTGGTCCCCGGAAGCCAGTAATTGGCATCGGATGCGCCCCTATTTGGGACGGGTGAATCTGCTCGCCCTCTTTCCGACCGCGCTTTTTCTGGCCGGATGTGGCATCGGATTTCTGGCGTTCACTCAGCAGTTTCGGGCGCGGCCGCTGGCAACCGAACGCGATACCAGCATCTTTTCCCTGTTGCTGTGGATTATCGTGATCTCGCTTGCCGGCTATTTTGGGTTTCTTATCAGCTATCCCAGCCCGAATAAGGGAGACACGATTAAAGCAACCTATATGCTTCATATTTTCCCCTTCCTGGCGATCCTGGCCGGCGAATTTCTGCGCCGGCTGAAAATCCGCTTCCCCCGCATCTACCAACTGAGTCTTGGAATGTTACTGCTGATCTTTCTCCACAACGCGCCTGCCATCCTGACGCATTACAGCCATTTCAGGGTAGGGTGGTGACCGGCCGCGCTATGAAACTCCTGTACATCGCCAACGCCAGAATCCCAACGGAAAAAGCCCATGGCATTCAGATCATGAAAATGTGTGAAGCCTTGCAGCAGCAAGGCGTCGAGGTGGAATTGCTCCTGCCGTTTCGGGTGCAATACCCCCAGATGAAGCAGGTGCAGGATGTATGGGCGCATTATGATGTGAACACCCGATTTCGGATTACGCGGGTTTTGACGCCGGATTTTATCCGCATTGGCAAACGCCTTCCTCCCTGCATCCGCACCGTGCTCTATCTTATCCAATCGTGTATTTTTTCTGTTGTTGCGGTTATGCTGACGTTATGTCAGCCGAACGATGTCTATTATTCACGGGCGCTTCATGTGACGCTGCTGCTGTGTGTAACCAAAGGCGTGCATCGCCGGCCGGTCTATTTTGAGGCGCATGAATTGCACGGTTCGGTTGAAAAGGCAGGGATGCGAGCCCGGATGGCCGCTGCCATGATGCGGTGGCTGCTTCGGCGTCTCGATGGGTTAATTGTCATCACTCAGCGGCTGAAAACGTTGTACCAGCGGATGGGGATGAATGCGGAACGGATCGTCGTGGCCCCGGACGGCGTGGACCGCAGACGCCTGTCTCAGGTTTCTGACAAAACAGCGGCGCGGCGCAAACTGCACATTTCTCTTGACAAGAATGTGATCTGTTATACAGGTCATCTTTTCCGATGGAAGGGTGTCTACACATTGGCAGAGTGTACGCCGTATCTGCCGCAAGGGTGCTGCGTGTATATCGTGGGGGGGGTGGAATCGGACCGGCGGGCGGTGCAGCAGTTTATTGAGGAGCAGCACTTGCCGAATATTACATTGACCGGGTATATTCCCTATCATGCTGTTTCGCGCTATGTAGACGCCGCTGATGTGGTGGTACTGCCCAATAGCGGGCAGGCCCGGATTTCCAGTGAATATACATCGCCCATGAAATTGTTTGAATATATGGCGGCGCAACGTCCGATCGTGGCGTCAGATCTGCTGTCACTGCGGGAAATTTTGCGGCATAAGGACAACGCGTACCTGGTGCCGCCTGATAATCCGAAAGCCTTAGCCGAGGGCATCCTTGCCGTGCTACATGAGGCTGCCCTGGCTGAAAAGATGACGACCGCTGCCTATCGAGATGTTCAGCAGTACACCTGGGACCGGCGGGTGAAAACCATTCTGACACTACTGACGGCTGCCTGAACAGGGATAATGGATAATAAGAGCTTACGACCTATTCTTCTGATTATATTGGCGTTGGTGTTTATTCGAGGGCTGATTTACGGGCTGCTCATTCCGGTAGACCGAACGCCAGATGAGATTCATCATTTTAAGCTGATCAAAGCAAAACAATTAGCCCTCGAGCACCGCTATGACGAAGCGGAAGATCGGGTTGCGGCGCAGGTGGAACTGACTCGTCAGAACCTGTTATATCCTGAAAGCGCCGGAACGCGTTCGCTCGGTGATATGAAAAGTACGAATCTGCCCGACCCGCCCTCATCGCGACAGGCCTATTATCTCGTAACAGCGTGGCTATTGAGAATCCTTTCATTAGCCGATGTCCGCAATGAGCTGTTTGTGATTCGCGGGTTTTCGCTGGTCATAGGAACCATTGTGGTGTTGTTCTCATTTCTTGTGGCTCAGGAACTTTTTCCTGAGAATCCTTTTGTGA
>CAZSOP010000108.1:0-10722 GCA_964608385.1 uncultured Cytophagia bacterium | reverse complement strand
CTATGTCTGAACAACTAATGGATCAGAAGGAAAAGTTGAGTGAGAAGCGATTGACGCTGTCCATCAGCTCAAAATTGGTCCAGGCATAGTCGATCTGCAGCTTGTAATCGTCATAAGGAATCACGACACCAGCACCGACAGAGATACCTTCATCGGTACGGGCGGATTCTCTGCGATCCCACCAGTGTTCTCTCCAGGTTTGCTCGGAAACCTGATAGGATTGACGGGGCTGGAATTTATCCGTCACACCCATATAGTTGAACTTGTAGCCGGTGCGTACGAAAATGTTGTTATACAGATTCATTTCCACACCGGTCAAGACCAACTGCTCGGCATCGAGAGGTTTGGTGGCATCGAGATAACCTTTGACGGAAAAATCGTCGGACTGGATCACGCTCATGGAAACGCCAAAACTGAAAACCATGGGCAGGCTAAAGGGTACATAAAAGTACTCGGGATCCTCGCCCAGGTTCTGAATCCGCGCACCGATTGCGAGATCGCGGTATCCGAGAAGATAGATCGCACCAAAATCAAGAGCCAATGCGCTGAGGCCGTCACCATCAATTGTTTCGTTGTAGTACTTGACGGTGGCGCCGAGGGACAGTTTATCGGTAAACTGTTTGGCATAGCTGAGTTGAAAGAAATTGGTGTTAAAATCAAAGGTCGGTTCTGTGTTATAAGTCACGCCTTCCAGACCCGCCTGGGTGTCGCGAAAAGCATCGATATCGCTGACACCGGCCATCATACCACCGATAGCAACCGTTCCCCATTTGCCAAAGGAATGGGAGACGCCAAAAGCGTTATGGCTGAGATCGGCGATCCAGTTGTTATAGGAAAAGGTGACTTGCGTTTTACCGGGCTCCAGGGTAATGCCAGCCGGATTCCAGAACATCTGGTTGACATCGCCGGATTCTGTGGTCATCGCAGCACCAAGCGCGGTAGCTTTGGCGCCGATCGGTACCTTCAGAATGGCTGCGCCAGAATTCCCGGTCTTTTTCATCGTCTGTGCAAACCCGCTACCTACAACCAAAGCGATGATAAGTAGCGCGGAGATTATTTTATGTCTCATAGAGCATATTCTCCTTGTTCTATTTTTTTAAGTAATGATCCTAACCTAATTGACAAAAACGCGCTTAGCGCTGAATAGCCAGGTAACCGGTTTGTTGGCCACCGGGATATTCGGCAATCCAGATGTACAGACCACTAGCAACTTCAGGACCGTCTTTGGTAAACATATCCCAGAAAACGGAACCGTCGGCCGGATTCTGTCCTTCATATTCCATAACTTCCATGATCTGGCCCGAAAGATCCATAATGGTGATACGGGTATCGGAAGAGAGGTTAAAGAACTGAACCTTGTGTTCATTGCCCACATCGTGCGGTGCCTGCACCTTGTAAGGATTGGGCTTTACGCCGATTTTCTTTTCGCCGCTCACCAGCTCATCGGCATTCACACGGGCGGGTTTGAGTACAAATGGCGCACCAAGGAATTTTTGTGAGGCTAAATCAAATTCCGGGAATTCATTTGCTGCGGTAGCAAAGGCATAGCAGCCCCACCATCTACCGTCGCGTCCGTTCCAGTTGTCTTTACCGCTTTCGATTTGGGAAACGGCTACATCAGCAACCTGGTCATAAACCGGAAAGGTGTAGCTGCCCTGTTTGAAAGCAGCGACGTAATACCAGAAGGTATATCCGTCTTTGACTTCTTCGCTGGTATCGACCCATTCATAGGCATAGGTGCCTTCATCTGGGTCATCGGCACTAATGGCATAACTGGCCAATTCAGCCTGGGTAATATAGGCCTGAATCTTCCAGGGTCCCATGGGATTGCCATCGGCAAGCCTGAGAAAGTCAGCCGGAACGCTCCAGTTCGGGTTGATCGGAATACAGTATTTGCTGACCAATTCATCGTCGGAAGCGCCGACATCGGCAGCACCCTGATGATGATAATTATCGAGGAAACGATGACCGAATTCATTGTAATTGACCTGCGGGAACGCAGTGACGCGGTAAATCTTGTATCCGGCAAATTCCGGATCTTCTTCCGCGCGCTGATCCCAGACGATCTTGGTCTTGAATTCGCCGGTTTCGATCTGATGCGCTTTGACCTTCATATCAGGCATGGGCGGAGGTTTGGGATAGTTCCACTCATTTTCATATGCCCAGCGAGCTGCCTTGACCGACTGGCGAACGCCAAAGAGGCGGTTGCCGGCGTATTCGGCCCAGACGACAGTCATGGTCTTACCGACATCGAGAGAAAACGGACCAGCGCCGACATAGCGGTCACCGTCAAAGTTGTGGTAATTCTGCGGCGTGCCACCATCGGTCCAGGTATCCGTATCCGGTATTCCCGGAGCCGGTGTTTGTGGAAAATTACGTTCCCAGTTTTGCAGCCATTTGCGCATATATTTCATGTCACCCATGGGTTGTCCGCGTTCGCCTTCGGGTTTGATAATATTGACAAAGGAGAGCGGATCACCAGCGGTGTAATCCTGGGTGGTATCAAAGTAATTGGGATCGGGTTGAACAGCCTGAAACGGTACGTCGCTCCAGCTGCGCCCACCATCTTCGTACCAGGTACCGGTGGCTTCGAGAAAACGGCCATATCCGGAACGAAAAGAGACCTTGGTACGGTTAAACGTGGTGTACCAGCCTCTTTCTTCGCCTTCACCGATAGGATGACTGTCGTAGATGGTCATTTTATCAGGTGCAGTGGGGCCGGCTTCCATGGGACCCTCTTTGACGGCGATAAAGGTGATACCGTTCCAGAGGTCGCGCATGGTTCCCCATCCGTGACGATAACCGACATAGCGCTGGCCATCAGGCAACCAGGTATTGACATTGGTGGCCGGATCGATGGATACAGCACCGGGATCGACATTGGTACCCCAGCCCAGCGGAATGTGCCAGGGATTGCCTTCCACATCCGGGCTGCCGTCATAGCCGCTCAAGCGGGACTTGAGCCAGCGGGCACCCTGACGGTTACCGTTTACTCGGTTATACATGGAACCGATTTCTTCTGTAGAGAATGCAAACGAGAGCGCTTCAATATCGTGATCTGTGGCGTCGATGGTACCGTCACAGTCATAATCAGCGGTTCCCAGGTTGGTGACTTGCATTTCAACCAGAATAAAATCATTCATATTGGCTTCGTTCAGGGTCGAGGCGCGAGCGCGCATCTTGATCTGAACACCAATATTGGTCGGCCATTCGGCCTGGTACATCATGGTGTGGCGACCTCCATCCGTCCACACCGGTGCACCTTTGACATCGGCATTGGTGGAAACCGTTCCGTAGGTCAGGGTCGGCATCCAGAATGCATTGACAAAGTGCGGTGTGCGTTCATCAGGATCGACGGCAACGCGGGCATGGGGAATCTCTTCCTGGCTGTATTCAGACATGAAGACATATTGCCCCCACGGCAAGTTGAGTCGATCACCACCGGGATACATAATGGTCGGGGTGGTCCAGTTACGTTCGAGGTTACCCAACCGCATGATCGAGAAATTTTTGGTAGCATCGGTGTTTGATTCAGAAGCGTACTTTGCAAACGGGCCCGGGGCGAACGTTTCCCACAGATCACCTGCGGTCATAACGCCGACACCGGGGTATTCGCGGGCAAAGCCGATTACCGATGCAAACAAAATCACAAACATCGTGATTAAAATTCGTTTACTTATCATTATCTATCTCCCTTTTAAATATCTAATGAGTAGATGTTTAACTATCAGAAAGAAATCTCAAAACCGGCATACAACTCACGAGCGATGCCTGCGTAGGAGTTGCCCCACGGATCGACAGGTCGATTCAAGGGACCCCACGGTCCTTTATCCTCTTCATAGTAACGACTGTTATTGTGCGTATCAAAGCTGAGAATATTTTCGGCACCGAAAACATTAAGCGCTTCAAAAAAGACACCAGCTCTGAAATTGCCGAGGGTCAGGTATTTGATCAAACGCAGATCGGTTCTGAAGAAATCATCCCCATCCAGCATCTCATTATAGCGTTCGTTGGTAGCATTGATGGTCTTGCGATAACGCCAGGGGCTGCGATAAGTCGTGATGGTCGTCAGCTTGATCTCTGCCGGAAAATCGAACAGCAGGGTCAATTTACCGTTCCAGTCTGAATAGGTTCGGGTATAGGTCGGCCAGTAGTAACGAAGATCGAAATCATACGCTTCGTCCTGCGATCCACCAGACAGGGTGCTCTTGGCGGATTGGTCGGTAACCAGATTGCTGGCATTGCTGGATCCGGCGTCATAGGCAAAAGAGAGACTCAGGTTTCCGGAAACACCGACAAAGTCAAAGTAACGCTGCTGACTTGGTCGTTTCCACAGCGTCAGCTCAATACCACGGCTGTCGCGATAACCCCAGCTCAGGTGATAGCTGTAAAAGTTGAACGGGGTCGAACCGCGAATCGGCTGAATCGTATAGGCGGCTTGACCGGCGTTACGTGAATCGCGATAGTATGCGGTTATATCCATACCGAAATCTCTGGCCAGCGCCATGTTCAAACCAATTTCATAAGCGGTGGCAATTTCAGGATCGGTATCGGATTCATAGTAATGCGGCCAGGAGATATTGGCAAAGGTGCCGTAATCCTGGTACCACTGGGCCGGCGTCGGTTTGGTGGTATAAATACCCCAGCTATAATGCATGGCTGCATTTTCGCTGATCGGGTGAGAGATACCCAAACGCGGGCTGAAATACCAGCGGGTTTCGTTTTCATCGGCCAGTTTGGCAGCGACATATTTCTGGCCATAACCGGTTGAATCTATCATAGAAGGCTGGAACAGATCTTCAAGAGCCTTGCTGTCTGTGTTGTAACCATCCAGACGAATACCGACATTGACGATAATACCTTCATACTCGACGCGGTCCTGAATGTAGGCACCTACCGACCAGGGATTGACCTCATAGTCATTGATGACAAATGGAAAATCCGGGTCATAGCTGCCAGCAGAAACGTTATGCTGCACAACATCAAACGTATTCATGCTGTATTCGAAACCGGTCTTGACCTGATGATTAAAGTTCAACTGTTTGGTATAGTTGCTCTTGATGGTCAGGTCGCTGGTTTTATAATTCTCATAGGAATACCCGGAGAGACCGAAACGAATCTGGTTGCCAAAATCGTCGACCTGATAGGTGTTATTGTTACCGGCAGCCTGGTCGAAAATTCTGGTTCCGGAATCAACGAGGTATTTTTGTGATTTGTCATAACTATCGAGAATGAGAAAATCATCCGCATAGTTATCGAACTGCAGCTTGTCATCAACCGGAGCAAAACCGTATTCGCGGTCGTTGCCCAGATAACTTATTGTGGTTTCCAAAAAGCTGGAGGCATCGAACACGTGATTGTGTTTGACATAAAAGAGCGTACCCAGCTTTTGGTTGACAGGCTGTCCTTCGAGGAAAAAGGTGTGCATGTAGGTGTATTGACGGTTATACCAACCCAGCAACTTGCCACCGTCTTCGATTTTACCCATAAAGGTCAGGCGATCGGAATCGGTGACGTCATAGTTGATCTTTAAAGAGTTGGTCCATTTCCGCTGGAATTCACCGGGGAAACGGCCGTTGTCATTCAGCATCATGCTGGACAGGAAAAAATTACCCTTTTCGGTCAGCGGTCCGCCGAGATAAAACTCACCGTTCATTCGGGGATCGTCGCCGTAGGGATATTTTCCGGGTGCCCAATCCATCAAATCAGCCAAAGCACGGGTGGCTTCGGTGTCGGCGGATTTGAGGAAATCCTTATAAGCAAGATAATGTTCAGCCGCGGTCATATCAGCGAACTCTCCCGCCGGGGGCTCTTCATCATAAATAGCCGGACCGACATGGTCAAGACCACCAAGACTGCTGCGAACATACAATTTTGCGGACAATGCTTTACCACCGCTACGGGAAGCGACGTTGATCACACCACCTGATGCGGCGTACTCTGCATTGATGGTACCGGCGATAACGTTGACTTCCTGTACCGAGCTTTGGGCCACTTCCATGGAGGTAGAGACCATACCCGCTTTTCGATCGCTGGTGCTGGTCATATTCTGGAACTGGCCGGTGACGTTGGAGAGCGGGGTGTCGTCGCGCTTGATCATCGAGTAGCCCTGAGAACCCAAACCAGTGGCTCCGTAGGGATCGGTGATTTCGACACCGTCGACCATGTAACCAACACCGGACTTGTTCGCACCGCGCATCGCCTGCGTGGTAACGGACGTTTGCAGAATTTCATTCAGCGTATTGGTCGGTAAAGTGTTCTCGATCATGTCCTCGCTGAAGGAGACCTTGGTGGCCGTCATGGTCTTGTCCACCACAGGGGGTTCAGCGACCACGGTCACGGTTTCACCTTCGATAACGGTTTGTTTCAGCTCCACATCCAGAGGCGTCGTCACATCCATACGCGCCTGAACATTTTCTACTGTATGGGTTGCATAACCCATGTAAGTGAATTTCACATCATAACGTCCCGGAGGAACATTGATGATGTAGTACTGACCTTGCGTGTCGGTGGCAGCACCGAGATTCGTACCTGCCAGCACGACGTTAACTCCGGGCAACGGTTCACCGGTTGACGCATCCGTTACCGTACCTGAAATTTTACCCAGGGCAGCAAAGGATGAGGATGCAAACAACGCGATGAGCAGAATTGCCATCACGGAGCAAATATTAAACTTAACAGATTTCGACATAGTTGAAGTCCTCCGATTTCAAAATTGTTACCTGAAACAGAAATTTTGAAAAGAGTGATACGATTTTGAATTTGAATTCTGTACTCGTTTTAGGTGGTACTGCTTCAATCCGCTCCACATATCACAATTACGAGCCTCTCACGTTGCGGATTGAATTCCAACTGTTCTCTTCCTCCATCCTCCTTTCTATTATTCTTATTGACCGTTTATGATGATAACGTTTTGGTTGCGCCTCACCTCCTTATCGGTTTTATCCTTACCTGCTTGAACATAGCGGATGAAACATTAACAAACAAGCAAAAAAAAAAGGATTAAAATTCACCGATGTGATCTTTAATCCTCTTTGTGTAAACTCCGCTTATCCACCAAATCCACTGACGGATAATTTGAGTAAAAGTATTTGAAAAATATTCAATAGAATCCTGATACAAAATTGTGTACGTTTCTGCTTGCAACCCGGCCCGGTGCCGGCCGCTGCGTAATAACAAAACGCTGGTTGAAAATGAACGTTCTGCAGTCCTAAAGGTTGACCTACAGGAAAACTGCTTCATCTGTTAACCCATTGGTTAGTGTAACAATTCGCTTTAATCAAATCCTGTTAATGGCCCAACTCTTTATTTATCATATATTAAAAAAATTTTAACAACTATCAAGTAAAAAATGCAATTATTTCACTTTTGTCTGCAACACGACGACTATATATACGTTCTAATCCTGCTGATAAACTCTTTACAGGCAGCGAAGCTTTAATCCTGATTCTGAGAGACTCCGCCAACAACCATCTTTCAGTTTTCATCTTGATATAGCCCAAATTGTATAGGAAGAACATTATCAATATATCTATGGCACTGACTACCAACTTAAAAAATTTGTCAAAATTATGCAAGAAAAAAAATAAAAGCCGATCGCCCTGCCGCATTTACCAAATTATCCAAGTCGCCATACTCTGTTAATAATATATAATCAATTTGTATTTTGTCAATAATTTCTTTATAATAGAGAATTATGGAACAGCACATCGATACATTAGACGTGTGAAACAAAAATTCGTTCTCCAACCGGTTCATATTTTAAGAGCGTTGCTTCTATCCCTTGCAATCGCTCTGAGATTTAATCGTCCAAAATGAGAACTCGATATCATCCAACACAATAAGGGAAGGAATACACCATGCTTCGGAATATCTGCTTTCCGTTTCTCCTGATCTTTATCGGCTTCTTTGCTGTCGCTCTGCAAGCGCAGAGCAAAGCGGATTACATGAAAATTATCCACCAGGCCCTCGACTATAATATTGAACACAGCGACGAAATCATCAACCGCTGGAAATCCAATATCGAAAAAAGCGATCTCTTCGGCTATTCAACCACGAGCTATCCGGCCATTTTTGCCAACCTTCTCGGCTTTATATATCAGGAGACCGGAGAGGATACCTATGCGCATAAAGCCGCCGACATGCTGCTTGTATACGAGGAATTAAAAGAATTGTTTCCCAGGGAATACTATAAAGACCGCATCGAGTACGCCAAAGGTCTGCCGCCGATTTCCAACTTTTTCAGCATGTACACTTACCCCAAAGCCTATCTGCTCATCAAATCCTGTCAAACACTGGATGCAGGCAAAAGAGAAATCATCGAACAGGGGGTCGCCGACTGTGCCAATTTTCTCCTCAACTATCCGGAATGGGGGCCGATGAATCGCGCCATTCTTCGGTCTGAAACCTTTTATTACGCTTCCCTGGCTCTGCCCGGACATAACGACAGGCCGACCTGGGAAAAAATGGCTGAAATTCTCAGCAGCTCCAGTTATCAGCGCTGGGAGGAAGAAGATGCCACCGGCTATCACGCCGTGTGGATGCTGTCGCTGTTGCGCATGATCGAGGCCACGGATCGGCAGGATTTTTATCGCTCCGCCGTTCCGCGTTTTTATTTTGATTATTTCGCCAACCTCATCACCCCGTATGGTCTGATTGCCGATTTTGGCGATGCCAGATGGCCGACCGACTGGCACCGTTTTATCGCCATATTCGAAAAAGGCGCCTCCGTCTACCAGGAGCCGCTCTACAAGTGGGCGGTCAAACGAATATGGTCCTGGGTGCAAAAACAAGAGTTCGACCTCAACAGCGCCTACGTCGCTCTCTCCTTCATCGACGCCTACAATTGGGCCGATGAAACCATCTCACCCCAGCCCCCGGAACCAAAAAGCAGGCTGGTGATGGAAGACCTGGTCGGCAAAAAAGTGTTGTTCCGCAACGGCAGCGATCTGAACAGCACCTACCTGCTGCTCAATTATCGCGATGAAGGCGAAGCCTCACATGCCGGACGCGAATTTTTGCGCACCAGCATTACCGCTGAAGAGGAAAAAACCCATCACGGTCATTCCGATGAAAATTCCGTCATTTCGTTCTTCTACAAGGGATCTATTTTGCTGCATGACGGCGGTTACCGCGACAACCTTCCCAGCGGCAAATACGGTCAATTCCGCGCCGATTATTTTCACAACCGCCTCGTGGTGCGCAAAAACATGCGCTGGCGCCGACTTGATGGCGAACCACCAGAACAACAAAATCTATGGGAGTTCCTGCGCAATTCAGGCGCCTACCGGCCGGTACAGACTCGCCTGATCAATTTTCTTCATTTCGAACAGATCGATTACAGCCGCTCCCGCCTGACGGATGAAGAGCTGGGCTATCATTGGGACCGCATCGTGCTATATCATAAAACCGAGGAATTCTTTGTTGTTATCGATGCCGTCAAATTGCTGCGACAGGATTTTTTCACCCTTGCCAATCTCTGGCACACGCGAAAAATTCACTCGAGCGGCGAAAAATGGTTTGATACCGAAATCGATTCCATCGGCAACTTGGCCGTCAATCCCGGCAACAACCGCCTTTTGGTCTATTTTCCCATAGAGGAACACGCGCGCGACCATGGCCATTACGATATCGAACGGCACTGGCAACAGGAAACAACGCTGTATGAAGCGCTTTCCGCCATGTATTATCCGCGGGATATGGAAATGTTCATTACCGTTCTCGTTCCGCATGCGAAACATATAGACCCAAAACAGATTGTAAATAAATTTAAAACCATGAGAACCGATAAATATCCCTTTGCCATCGGACTCGAATATCACAACGACTCCCGTACCGATTATATCGGCATCAAAGGCGATTTACAAATGGACTATGTGCCCCAGCATATCCGGCCGCGCTATGATTATGAACAGGGCAAAGTCACATATGGACCGTTTGAAAGCGACGCCAACCTCCTCTTCGCTTCAGTCGGGGAAGAAGAGCTGTATTGGGCCGCCTCGAACATGATCAAGGTCAAATACATGCATCACCTCCTGCACCAAAGCCTTGAAATGTCCTTTGGGCTGCAACCGGATGGCGCGCCGCCGCGCGACAAACGGGCCAAATGGCGGTGCTGGGAAGAAACCACAAAACTTGAAAAATAAAAACAGTTGCAGCCGATAAGATAAAATTTGTACAAGTAACGGAATTTTTACAATGAGACTAATTTGCATCTTGTTTATCGTTTCCTCTTTATTCGGACAGAGTTCTATCAACAAAGAAGATTATCTCAATCATATCAAAACCGCAGCAGAAACAGCATGGCAAAATTATCAGCAAGCCCTGCAAAAATGGCAGCAAAGCGACAAAAACCTGCGAAACGACACACCACCGAGCCCGGGGCTCTGGCCGGCGCGCCGGGACGCACTTTTGTACAACGTTACCGGTGAACAAAAATACGCCGAACGGGCCAAAGCGATTCTGCTCGCTGCCGAAAACGGTCACGCCTACTATTCTCTGTGGATACTCGACCAAATCAGAGAGGCGGGCGTGTTAACAGCCGAAGAGCTGCAAAAAATCGAAACAAAACTATTCGACCACGCGCAGCGCGCTCTGGACTATTGGGTCGAGTGGGGAGCGATGAATCACTGCTCCAATCATATCGTCAATGCGCTGACCAATGTGATGCAGCACTATCCCGATCATCCGGATCATAAAAAGTGGCGGCAAAAACGGGATATC